>JAKVCS010000005.1:0-300000 GCA_022448365.1 Saccharospirillaceae bacterium
CGCGTCAGTGCAGCAGTCAGAGTAGTTTTACCATGGTCAACGTGACCGATGGTGCCAACGTTTACGTGCGGTTTGGAGCGCTCAAACGTTTCCTTTGCCATGACTCATTTCTCTTTAGTTGAGGTTTAACAATTTCTTTGTCACATACACAAAAAGGCAGACCAATGGCCTACCTTTTCGAATAAATAATGGTGCTGATAGGCAGATTCGAACTGCCGACCTCATCCTTACCAAGGATGCGCTCTACCGACTGAGCTATATCAGCAAATGGAGCGGGTAGCGGGAATCGAACCCGCATCATTAGCTTGGAAGGCTAAGGTTCTACCATTGAACTATACCCGCAACACAACAGGTAGTTTCGATGACCAAGCCTACCTGCTTGCTCCAATAGCCATTCCGACAGCTATCAAAAATTGGTGGTGGGGGCTGGATTCGAACCAGCGAAGCTTTCGCGTCAGATTTACAGTCTGATCCCTTTGGCCGCTCGGGAACCCCACCGAAGTGGCGCGTACTATATGAGCCAAGCGCACACCTGTCAACAACTTTTTACTTATTTTTTATCGACTTAACTCAGAAAGTTGATTCGTCGATGCATTACTGCAAGCAGCCAGTTGCCAGTCAATCATGTCATCTCCGGCACGGATGCGTTCGCGCATTTTTTCATTTAACTGTGACACCTGGGCAATCTCGACCCAAAATTCTCTTTTTGACTGATGCATGGTTTGGATCTCAACCGGGATATCAAAACCCTCGACCTTTTTTTGCAGCCCAGTTGCTGAGTTCTTGTTACGGAACAACCCCAGTGACACCCCTTCTGCTAACTCACCCTGAGTGATGATGTAGGAGTCTATTTTTCGTTTTTGCAGCTCTTTCAAAATACGGAGTGCTTCTAAACGGGTGGCCCTGGGTGGAACGTGTACCCAGTATTCCGACGGTTTGTCAGTGGCGATATCCACCGCTTTGATCATCCCGTCGAGACCTAATGCCTCGGCGCGGGCCATCAGGTGCCGGGCATCGATGTTATCGGCGTAGGGTCCGGCAACGTAACAGTTAGGCGCTCGTACCTGCCCGCCATCGGCATGATCAACCACGGTCGCCAATGGCTGCTCCAGTTCAGAGATCAACTGAAGGTGTCGGCTGCTGTCAGAAACTTCAAACTCGGCAATCATCGGAGCTTGCTCAAGCGTTTGTTGTTGCCAAAACACAGCCAGCAGCAATAAATTAGCAAACACTAAGGCAAAAAAGATCCAGCGCATAAGGATTCCATACCATCAAAAACTAAATTTGGCGCAAACTGTATCTCTACACCTGCCATGCTGCACAGCTCCAATTCATGGGCGAGCCATTCCCCATCACCACCACAAACAAACACCTTAAAATTTGGGTAGTCTTTAATTACAGATACAACCAGCATCACCAGCTGTCGTTGCACTCCTGATGCCACACAGTTGAGGGTATCTTGCCCTGGCCCCATATGACTGGCGCCATGTTCATCCTGATAAAGATTCACCCTGTGCGTCTGCTGAAACAAAGCCTGCTGAGCCAGCTGCAAGCCAGGCACAACCCAGCCCCCGAGATGTTGCTGCCGTTTATTCAGCAAATCAAGCGTCACTGCCGTTCCGGCATCAATCACCAGCAAATCATCAGCACCCTGATGCCAGGCCCCCAGCATTGCCAACCATCGATCGACGCCCAACCGTTGACTGTCCTGATAGCAATGATGAAATCCGGGGTAACCTTTCATCGGTGCTGCCAGCCATACCAAGCGACTGCCAAACTGATTTTCCAAGACCTGCTTTAACACTGGCTGGTCTCTGACACTGGCAACCAACACTCGCTCGATAGTAAAAGGCCACTGTAACTCGGTGAACCCGTTATGATTGCAGCTGCCGGTCAGCCAGCGCCCCCGGTTACGATAACCCCATTTAATCCGGGTATTACCAATATCAACAAACAAATTATTCGACGGGGCGGACACTGATCTCTCCGGCAGCAATCACTTCCACACCTTTGTCCGTGTGCAATAACAACTCGCCTTTGCGGTTAACGCCTTTCACGACGCCATGCTTCTCATTACCGGGGCTGATAATCCGGACGTCTTTACCCTGATAAATATCACGCTTCGACCAATATTCCTGGTAGGCCGCAAAACCATGCTTCTGGAACTCATCCAGAGCCACCAGCAACTCATTAATCAAAACGCCGGCAACCTGATTACGCGATAGCTCCGGCCGGATGTGCTTCAACGCTGTCCAAGGCTGACCGATATCCGCAGCATCATCATCACTTAAGGCCAGATTTAGACCAATACCGATGACCACCTGACAGTGGCTATTGTACTCACCCGTTACCTCAAGAAGGATACCTGCGAGTTTTTTGCCATCGGCGTAGATATCATTTGGCCACTTCAGACCGATAGCATCAATCCCCAGCTTCACCAGTGCTTTTTCTACCGCAATGGCTGTCACCAGGCTCAGGCCTTCAAGCGCCGCGATGCCTCCGGAAAACGATGCCAACAAAGACAAATATATATTTTTGCCAAACGGGCTAACCCACTGTCGGCCTCGTCGCCCCCGACCTGCCGCCTGCTTTTCAGCCAGCACAGCATAACGTTTGCCCATGTGGTCAGAGGCTTTTTTGAATAAATAAGAGTTGGTGGAATCGACATCCAGCAGGATATCAAGAATATCGAGACGCTGATTAATATGATCGCGCACGGATGCATCATCAAGCAGCTCTATCGCATCATGCAGGCGGTAACCCTTCCCCTTCACAGATGAATAAGGGATATCCAGTTCGTCGAGCTTTTTCAGCTGCTTCCATACTGCCGCACGGCTTACCCCCAGCTTTTCTCCAAGCTCCTCGCCTGAATGAAACTGACCGTCCGCCAGCTGTGCCAATAATTTGTTTAACATGGTTACCTCCTCCTGCCCGCCAATCGACGAGATTCCAAACTATAACAGAAGCAGACAACCGGAAAAGACGTTAGCGGTTAACTGGTTATAAGAATCGCTCCGGTTTTTTTTCAGTGGAGCACCCTGTCGGGCCAACAATAAGGAAACATTATTGGTATTTCATGAGGCCGTGATATTTCAAAAGAACGTGCGGGACGCAACGTCCCATAAAAACCCAGGCTTTATGTATCAGTATTGTTGAGCGACATCATGCGCAGCGGTTCGCGGTCACTCAGCCCTGCCGTGAGATGGCGGGGAGCGGCAAAAGTTAGTAATACAGAGGGTGACAAATCGATGATCAGAGCAGGTAAAGCAATCAGCAAAGGTGGCAACAGATCGTCCGGATTAAACGCTGTAAAGCAATCCTCACACGGTTGCTGCGGCGCCAGCTGCTCATGCACGCTCTGGGCACTGGCAAACAGCACCAACAGGGTGCTGAGCAACAGCGCTAACCAGGATGTGCTGCGACGACTTGACATAGCAACTCGGACGTTAAAGAAATGACTCTGAAAATAGTGTCATTTCAATAAACCGGAGTAAAGCCTGAGACAGGCCTGACCGGCTCCGCTTTCAAGAAGCGTCACTGGCGACAAAACATCGGCGGAATCGAAAGTCAGACCAGATCTTTCATCGCTTTGTTAAAGTGAATTTCAATCGCACGCTGCACATCGCGCACACACGCGTCTTTCTCAGTATGCACAAGCATGATCAATGACTGTGCATAAACAGGGTGATCGCCATCAGGATGAGTCACCACTTGCCCGTCTTTGGTAACGTAAGCCAACGGCGTACCGACATTGGCCTGTACAACAGCGTTAACCACATCCGCCCAACGTTCACCTTCCAGCCAAACCGGAAAACGCACCGTGTGATCATGCGCGTGAGTGAACATATCGTCAATGATTCGCTCGGCACCCGGCGCAACCATCGCCCGGACAATAATTTCGGGATAAGAGCGAATGGGTCGCAGAATCACTGGAATATCGAGTTCGCGCAGACGTTCGCGGTTGGCATCGTCCACACATTCGATCATCACTTTGTGGCTGATGTGCAACGAATACAACCGGTGGGCAATATCGAAACTGTAGCTATCACTGTCGGTCGAGTATTCATCCCGCGCCAGCACCACAATGTGCCTGGCATGCTCTGCCCCTGCCCGTTTAAGATCATCCGGGCGACTGGCCAAACCCGTGACGTGCACGACACCGAGCTGGCGTAAACTGTCAGGCAAGCCTTCAGCAAACTCCGGATTCAGCAACATAATCGGAGTTTCCGGATATTCGCCACTCTCGCGGATCTGACTGATCAGCCGCAAGAAATAAGCCTCCCGGTTATACTTCGGTGAATTAATAATCAGAATGTGATCGGCCATGTTCCAGTCCCAATATCCGGTGCGAATGCGTTCTCGCCGCGCAATGCGGTAATCGACGTAGTCACTGATAAGAAAGGTCATCAAAGTAATACCGCAGACGTACATCAGTATAATGGTCGCCAGTTGACCTGCCGGCGTCGCTGCAGATGAATCGCCATAACCAACCGTGGTAATCGTTGTTAATGTCAGCCACACAGCCGACCAGACGGGCATACCTTCCAGCCACACCATCGCACAGACATGCAGTGAAACGAAGCTCAAAAGAATCAGTGCTGTGCGTACGACCGCTCTGCGAATATTATCGTCGGTTTGGTATATCGCATGGCGTACACGCTGATGATGGCGGATAAAACGGGTTACACTATTCATGCTGCCATCATAACAGTCAGGCAATATCTGAACAGCTAAGGTCATCAGAACTTGATCTGCCTCCCCATAGCGATAAACTGCCCGCCCAAATAAACCAAGAATGAGAACTTCCATGGCATACCACATTTATGGCATCGGCAACGCACTGGTCGACAAAGAGTTTGAAGTTACCGATGAGTTTTTCGCCAAAACCGGTATCGAAAAAGGCATGATGACTCTGATCGAAGAAGATCAGCTGCACGCCATGCTGGAAACCCTGAACAGCGATTACGGCCTGAAAAAACGTGCCTGTGGTGGTAGCGCCGCGAACTCAATTATTGGTGCCAGCTATTTTGGTGCAAAAACGTATTACAGCTGCAATGTGGGTAACGACGAAGCCGGGGATTTTTACATTTCCGATCTGACGGCGGCTGGTGTCGATACCAACACAGAAACCAATCGTGACGAAGGCATCACCGGAAAGTGCCTGGTAATGGTTACTCCAGATGCCGAGCGCACCATGAACACCTATTTGGGGATTACAGCCGACCTGCACGAAAAGCACATTAATGAGGACGCGCTGAAAAACTCAGAATGGGTCTATATCGAAGGCTACCTGGTGACTTCTGACACCTCCCGCGCAGCAGCAATCAAAGTGATTGAACTGGCAAAAAAACATGGCGTTAAAACGGCTCTGACGTTCTCCGACCCCGCCATGGTGCAGTTTTTCAAAGACGGCCTGAAAGAAATGATTGGTTCAGGTGTTGATTTGCTGTTCTGCAATGAACAGGAAGCCATGCTGTTCGCAGACAGCGATAACCTCGATGACGCAGTCGAAACCATCAAGGAAGTGGCTAAAACATTCGCCATCACACTGGGTTCCAAGGGTGCCCTGGCATTTGACGGCGCATTGATGCACCCGATTATCCCCAACCCAACCACCGCAGTGGACTCCAATGGTGCGGGTGATATGTTCGCTGGAGCCTTCCTGTACGCCATCACCCAAGGGCATGATTTTGCCGCGGCAGGCCGTCTCGCCAGCGCTGCTTCCTCCAAGGTTGTCAGTCAGTTTGGTCCTCGTCTGGAAGCGGCACAACATGAGCCATTAAAAGCCGCACTCGAAGCCTGATATCAGCGCAATCGGATGGACATCAAGCCCGACACCTGCATCAGGTCAGTCGGGCTTTTTTTTGCCCATAAAAACAACACCTTGCGCTATACCATGGACAGCGCTTAACTGAATACAAGGTGTACAAAAAGTGGGGCATTTTTTGGATTTATTAAAGCGTCTGACTTTACCGTCTATTTTACTGGTTCTGGCACTGGGTTTATGGAACAGCCAGGAGTTTCAGCAAATCGCTGCCGGTGCGGCAATATTTTTATTTGGTATGTTATCGCTTGAAAAAGGCTTCAGAGCTTTTTCCGGCGGCTTACTGGAAAAAGCACTGCATCACAGTACCAATCGCCTGTGGAAATCCCTGAGTTTTGGTGTTGTTACAACCAGCTTGATGCAATCCAGTTCGCTGGTGTCGGTTCTCGCGATCTCATTTCTATCCGCTGGTTTGATCAATTTATTTATGGGTCTGGGAATTATTTTCGGAGCCAATCTGGGTACAACAACCGGCGCATGGTTAATTGCTGCCTTTGGCTTGAAAATAAAACTGGCCAGCTACGCCATGCCGATGCTGGTATTCGGTGTGGCCTTGATGTTTCAGGATAACAAACCGATAAAGGGCATTGGCCAGGTACTGGCGGGCATCGGATTTCTGTTTCTTGGTATTCACCACATGAAAGAGGGATTCGCCACCTTTCAACAAGGCGTCGACCTGAGCTTGTATCAAGGGCAAGGCTGGAGTGGTCTGCTGCTCTACACCGCCATAGGTCTGCTGGCGACTGTGATTATGCAATCCAGCCACGCGACGCTGGTATTGATTCTCACCGCTTTGGGCGCCGGTCACATTGCTTATATGGATGCATTAGCATTAGCCATTGGTGCCAACGTTGGCACCACGATCACGGCCTTACTGGCCAGCATCAGTGCAAATTCTGCGGGCAAACAATTAGCGATCGGCCACGTATTATTTAATCTGGTTACCGGCGCACTGGCGATTTTACTATTACCACAGCTGTTGCTGACGGTTGAGTGGTGTGCTCACTTTATTGGGCTGGCGAACGACGATTTCACTTTACGCCTGGCGCTCTTTCACTCACTGTTTAATCTGCTTGGTATCCTTGTCATGCTGCCTCTGATGCCAGGCCTGGTGACACTCCTACAACGCTGGTTACCGCCAAAACAAGTCAGTATCAAACAACCGAAATACCTGAACGATGCTGCCTTGTCATCGGCAAAAGGTGCTTACAAAGTGGCGCAACAGGAGAGCAGTCGTTTGTACCGCTTCAGCCGCGATACCGTAGTTCGAGGCATTGGCTGGAGCAGCACAGAGTTTCGCCAACAACGTTTACCGGAGGCTATTTCAGCCCAGCATAAAATTACCCACCATGACATTCAGCACGCCTATGATATCCGCCTGAAACAATTACACAGTGCCATTACCCGTTTTATCAGTCTGGCACGCGACGGTGCGAGCAATAAACACAGCGAACAATTGCGGCAACTCAGCGTTGCCTGCTTTCATATGATCGAAGCCGTCAAAGACACCAAGCACATGCAGTCCAATATGCTGCGCTATGGCGACGGCGATAACCGCTATCTGGCACAGGCTTATCAACAGTTGCGGGAAGAAATTGCCAGAACCGTACTGAATCTTGATCATGCCCAGAAAAGTTTCAGGCAACATAATGATTATGACGAGTTCCAACTGGAGCTGGAGCATCAGCAGTTATTATTGCAACGACGCCATGAAGCCTATGACAACGACATCGATAACATGATTCGGCAGCAGCAGATCACTCCAACCATGGCGACGTCTTTGATGAACGATAAAGAGTATGCTTTTCGCATTGGTAAAAAGCTCACCAAAGCGGTCCGCTCGCTGGAAGGCATTAACGTTCATCCGCAACTCGTGCTGGAAGACAGCGAGTTCGATGCCGTTAACCAGAAACTGAAAAATAAGCGGATTGAAGGAGGCTGTGATGAAACTGATCAAACGCCTTAATCGCCTGTTGAAAGACTCAAAAGACAGTCTCCCTGTTTCTGCTAAAGAGCTGAAAAAGGTGCTTAAAAAACTGAAGCATAAATCCCGGGATTTAGCTCAGCAGCTAGCCCATTGTCGGTCTGAGGAGGAGAAAACGGTATTGCAAGAAAAACTGGAAATCATTCATTGCAAACAACAGAAGGTACTTTCACTGTTGCAAACCATGGACAAACAAGCTCCAACAGGTAAACCCTGATCTGAGTTACTCCACCCGCCGGGTTTAAAACGCTACACAGCCAACGCTGATCTTAGCCTGGTGATACATCACAGTCGGAGTCCTAACCTCTGCCGATTACAGAGTCTTCAACTTTCGTCATCGTCAGTCTATCCTGAGACCAGATTTCATTCTGATAGAGTCCTGAGTATGAGCAACACACCCTGGCAGCATTCATCGCTGCCTGCACTGAAATCAGCCATGATCATTTTGTTGGTTATGCTGGGCTACCTGAACCATGCAACCGCAGACCAAGCAGACAGCGCTACCGGACACGTTTTAAATCTGACGCCGTCGCAGCAGGCAGCCTTGGCAGCACAATTGTCTCAGGCACAGCGTGATCAACTGGCGCAGGAAAAAATCGATAATACCAAGCAAAAGTTGTACTCCCCGTTTACGGAGCTTTATATCCTCGGTGAAGTAAAAGATCTGCGTCAGGAAATAGCCGACGTCCGTATCGACCTGACAGAAAAAATAGTCGCTAAAGAATTGACGGTCGCTGATCGCGCGTTAGTCTATGCCACCGATACCGTCACTTACTTTTTCTATTTATTAGCAGGTGCATCGTCACTGCTGGTGATTATTGGCTGGAACTCCCTGCGCGATGTTAAGGAACGGGTTGGCTCATACGCCAACGAAGAAATCAGCCGGATTACCGAATCGTACGAAGAGCGACTGGCGAACCTGGAAAAAGAGCTACACCGTAAATCACGCCATATAAAAGCGGCGCAGGAAGAGATTGAGTTAACCAACGAAATCCATTCCCTGTGGCTGAAAGCCTCACAGGAAAACAGCCCACAGAATAAGATTTCTATTTATGACCAGATCCTGGCATTACGCCCGGAAGATCTGGAAGCATTAACCTATAAGGCGGATGCGGCATTATTGCTGGGACAAACCGAATGGGCCACCAGTCTGGCAAATCGGGCACTGGAAATTGATCCGGAAAACAGTCATGCCTTTTATCAGCGCGCCTGTGCCTACGCAGAATCCGGATTTATTGAAGAAGCTTTAAGAGATTTAAGCGAAGCCATAAATCGTTCTGAATCGCTCAGAATTCAGGCTGGCGAAGACGTCAGCTTCGATAGCCTGAAAGAAAACGAACAATTTACGGAAATGGTGATGATTCAGGAAAAAGAAGACGACTAGTATTCAGTCGGTTAAAAATAACGCCAGCACGTCGTTCAGATATTGCTGGCCTTTTTCCGTAGTACTGATGCGTTTATCTATTTTTAGTAACCCCAACCGCTGACCTGTTTGTAAGGGGCCAGAGACGGCATCAAGTGTCAGGCCGGTATGGGTCTCAAACTGCTCAACCGCAATCCCCTGACGCAGCCTGAGACCGTTCATTAAACATTCCAGGCCAATATCTTCCGGATCAATCGTTTGTTTACCGGCAAGAAAGCTCTTATCCGGATTTAAATAGTCTTTTGGTAAACGGGTTTTATTAGTACGCAGAATGGTATTAGCATCTGCCAGTGTGATTTTACCGTGAGCTCCGGCACCAATACCCAAATAATCCCCAAACTGCCAGTAATTCAGATTGTGCTGAGATGCCTTCCCAGGCCGACAAAAAGCCGATATTTCGTAATGCTCAAATCCGTGATCCGCCAATAAAGCAAACCCGGATTCCTGAATATCCCAGAGAGTATCATCCTCTGGTAATACTGGCGGTCGTTTATAAAATTCGGTATTAGGCTCAATCGTCAGTTGATACCAGGACAAGTGGTTTGGCTGAAAACTGAGTGCAGTATTCAGATCGCTCATCGCCTGTTCCAGAGTTTGCCCCGGCAAGCCATGCATCAGATCGAGATTGAAGTTATCGAATCCGGCTTTTTTTGCTTTGTTAATCGCTGCTAATGCCTGGTCACCATCATGTACTCTCCCAAGCTTTTGCAAGTGTTGTGGCTGAAAGCTCTGAATACCAATGCTTAACCGATTAATTCCGAGTTTACGATAGTCGGAAAATTTCTTCGCCTCGAAGGTACCCGGATTGGCTTCCAGAGTAATTTCAATATCATCGGCAAAGCGTAAACGTTTGGTTAACTCGTGAAATAGCTGTTCATACGCCTCAGCGGATAGCAGGCTGGGAGTACCACCACCAAAAAAGATACTTTTTATCTCACGCCCCTGAACCCAGGGTAAATCCTGATCGAGATCGGCAATGAGCGCCTGAATGTACTCTTTTTCCGGCAGAGTATCGTCCGCTTTATGGGAATTAAAATCACAATACGGGCACTTACGAATGCACCAGGGAACATGAATATACAGACTTAGTGGCGGCAGTTGCAGCATCCGTCAATAACCTCAGGCGACGTCTACCGAAGCATCCTGCCCCTGCTGAGCAAGATCCTGCTTCAGCAGGTCAGCACTCTCCAGCACTTTCAGAATAGAGGCCGCTTTATTGGCCCATTCATTCTTTTCATGGTTCAGGCGCATAATATCTTTTTTCAACTGCTCAGTCTCAGCAACAAACTGCTGCTTTTCTTCCATCAGCTGAACTTTTTCATCCTGCAGTTGGCTGCGTAATTGCTGCAGTTTTTCAACATCCTGCTCCAGTCTATTACGTTCCTGTTCTGACTGCTGATGCTCTTGCTTCAACTCGGTGTGTTCCTGCTCCAGCTGATCACGCTCGTGAGTCAACTGGGTCTTTTCATGGACGAGTGCTTTTACTTCCTGAGACGTTTCGTCTAATTGAGCGCGCAAAGACAGACGTTCTGCATCGCTTTCTATTAACTGGGCGTTACTGCTCGCAAGTTGATCCTGCTTTCCTTGCAGAGCATCCTGATTTTCCTTCAGGTCTTCCTGCAACTGCATGTTTTCCAGTTGCAAATCCTCTACCGAAGAAATGGTGTTAAGAATTTTACGTTCGAGTTGTTCTAAAATATCCAAAATAATCGTTCTGCTTCTTCAAACTTATAACTTGATGTTTCTAATCAGTTGTTGCATCGCACTACCGCGGTGAGAAATGCGGTTTTTATGTTCTTTAGATAACTCTGCTGCCGTACAATTTTCGCTCTCTACAAAAAACAGCGGATCATAACCAAAGCCTTCACTACCTTCAGGGTGAACAAGAATACGGCCTTCCCAACTACCCTGAAATACCTGCGGTGTTGGATCTTCCGCATGACGCATATACACCAGTACACACTGAAATCGTGCGCTGCGTTCTGCTTGTGGAACAGCCGCCAATGCCTGTAATAACATCGCGTTATTCGCTGCATCACCACGTTCACTTCCCTGATAACCGGCACGCGATGCATAACGGGCACTGTAAATACCCGGAGCTCCCTGAATCGCATCCACTTCGATACCGGAATCGTCAGCCAGCGCTGGCAGACCCGTTTGACGAGCGGCATTGCGGGCTTTGATAATGGCATTTTCAACAAAGCTCAAACCATTCTCTTCCGCTTCTTTCACATTAAATTCGTTCTGCGGAATCACTTCGATTTTTTCATTGGTGAAGTGGCTGGAAAACATCGCTGAGAATTCACGTAATTTGCCAGCATTACCACTGGCGATCACTATTTTTTTCATATTATTACACTGAGCCTGCAACAGCATTCCTGTATTTATTTTCTGACTGGTGGCAATTACTTCAGTGCCCAATCGGCCGCCGCATCCATGCGCCGAGCGACCAGAAAAAATACAGGAACGCTATTGCTGATTATCATCTGACACCGAAACGCCGGCGCGTGAGGGATTATTCTTCGTAAAAACGCTGACTGAATTTCACATTAAAGGTGCGCGATTGACCTTCCGGCGTTGTCTGCAGTGAAATATTGTAAATATCACCGTCATCGAAACGAAAAGTACTGATGTAATAAACCGCATTGTTTTCTTTAATTTCTCTAAAATCCAGCGTTTTTGACTGGCCGATTAAATTTCTTAACTGGCCTTCCACTTTACCGGAAACGGGAGACGCCAATGCGTCTTTGCCATTCTTTTTCAGTATCGAAATACTCAGATAACCCAACGCACCCGAGCGGGTAATGCCATAGGCTTCCGCCACATCGGGTGTCAGGAAAGTTGAGTTCAGGCCGATATAATGAACTTCGTAATCGCCAAACACCTGTTTCTGCTCTCCGCGATTAAGTGCGAAGCTCATGCATGAAACCAGGGTTAACGCAGCCAGTAGAAATGCTCTCATCATATAATCTCCGTTAGCGTCGGGTAATGTGGTAAACCGCGATCTCTCCTAGCATGGCTGGCCAAAGGCGAATCGTCCAGTGTTGTTTATGCTGATCATCAACCACCGTCTTATTCAAAATTTTGATGCCTTTTTCACGGCACAGAATTTCAAAATCCTTAAAGGTGCACATATGAATGTTTGGCGTGTCATACCAGTTGTATGGCAGAGTTTCGGACATAGGCATACGGCCCTTTAACATCAGATAAAAGCGAGTGCGCCAATAACCAAAGTTAGGAAAGGTAACAATCGCCTCGTTACCGATACGCAACATCTCATCCAGCAGCAGATCCGGGCGTTCCACGGCCTGGAGCGCCTGAGTCATAATAACCGTATCGATGCTGTTATCTTTAAAGTTACGTAAGCCATTATCCAGATCTTGCTCGATAACGTTGACGCCATTGCGAATACAGGCCGTGATGTTATCCGGATTGATTTCCAGACCATAACCCCGCACGTTTTTGTGACGCTGCAAATATTGCAATAACGTTCCCTGACCGCACCCTAAATCCAATACCTGACTGCCGGGTTTAACACCACGCTGAATTAACGCGTGGTCATCACGCAATAGTTCACTTGTTGCGCTGGTCATGACGCCACTCCTGTCTCAGATACAGTCGGTATATCAGATGCAACTCGTTCCATGTAGGCAGAAAAAATATCCAGATAACGAGGGATTGGCAGCAGAAAAGCATCATGACCGCTTTCCGATTCAATACAGGCATAGCTGACATTTTTATCGGCATGAATCAATGCGTCGACAATTTCCTGTGATCGCTCCGGCGAGAAGCGCCAGTCGGTAGTAAATGACATCACCATAAAATCGCACTGCGCATGACTGAGACATGTTACCAAGTCATTATCATAATCAGCGGCCGGATCGAAATAATCCAGTGCTTTGGTCATCAGCATGTAGGTATTGGCATCAAACCGGGTGGAAAATTTCTCACCCTGATAGTGCAAATAGCTTTCCACCTGAAATTCCGGTGCAAAGCTGTAATTCAGTTTGCCTTCTTTTAATTCACGACCAAATTTCTGTTTCATTGCATCGTCAGACAGATACGTCAGATGACCCAGCATACGTGCCTGCATCAGGCCGGTTTTCGGAATGGTGTCATGCTCAAGATAATTACCATCATGGAATTCCGGGTCTTTGGCAATCGCCTGGCGTGCCACTTCGTTAAAGGCAATATTCTGAGCCGATAACTTTGGTGCCGAAGCAATGACCACCGCATGGCGTAAGCGTTCAGGAAACTGAATTGACCAGCGCAAAACCTGCATACCACCCAAGCTACCACCAACAACGGCTGCCCATTGCTGAATACCCAACACATCGGCCAGGCGTGCTTGTGAATTAACCCAGTCACGAACGGCCACTATCGGGAAGTCCGGTCCATATTCTTTGCCAGTCTCGGGATTAATACTGGTGGGCCCGGAAGAACCAGAACAGCCACCGAGATTATTCAGCGCCACCACAAAAAAGCGGTTGGTATCGATGGCTTTACCCGGCCCAATCGCACTGTCCCACCAGCCTGGCTTTTTGTCGTCCATGCTGTGGTAGCCAGCGGCGTGATGATCACCGCTTAAAGCATGGCAAATCAGAATGGCGTTGGAATGATCGGCATTCAGCTCACCGTATGTTTCGTACACCAGGTGGTAGCTCGGCAACACCCGGCCACTGCGCAGCGTCAGCGGCTGATCAAAGTGATGTACCTGAGGCGTAACCAGGCCAACAGAATCGTTGGGGATTTGTTCCGGCATGACAGTGGAATCCGTTACAGGAAGTGCAAAGCGCCCGATTTTAGCAGGCCCACCCGCTGTTGTAGAGGACATCGGCGTTTTGCCGCTGAATACCATGACCAACTGCGTGCACGGCTGGCCTTTCGCAGTCCATAACGTTAGCCTGAAAGTAACAACGACAGAGGACTGAGTGATGGCGTATCGCGAGTTTGTGGGCGTTTATAACGCAGAGGGTTCACTGTTGGGTGAAATTCGATACTTAATTGGCAAGCTGACCGGAACGCGCACCTGTGCGCTGTGTGATATCAGTCATATATTGGCAGCAGAAAAAGAGAGTTTCACGGCTTTTAAAGAGAGCTTTCCGGTTCCGTTTTATAATCGTCATCTTGATGAGCTGGAAGCTGCGCAACTGGAATTGGCCCAGAACCGCGCACCCTGCATTCTTGCTCTTGATGATGATGGCTGGCAGGTAGTCGCAACACGGCAACATCTGGAACAGTGTGGTAAATCGGTTAAAGAATTCACCGCTCTGATGCAAACTCTGCTGAAATAACAGGGCGGTCATGCCTGAAAGTCGGGCGGCTACTCCTGCCAATCTGCGAAATGCTGCAGCAAATAATTAATCGCCAGACGCGCTCTGGCTGGCAGAAATCGACGATTCGGATACACCACCCAGTTGCTAATCCCCTGATACCAATACGGCTCAAGCACCGGCACGGCAATCCCCTGATCCACCAGCGGCTGAAGATTGCGCCGCGGCATATACGCAATACCCAAGCCATTTTTACAGGCATTCACGAGGGCGTGCTGGTTGTTTGTATGAATACGGCCACTGACTTTCACTGACAGTGTTCTGTCCGACAGCTGAAACGTCCACTGGTCGTTGTTATAGATACACTGATGCCGACGCAGCTGATCCGGATGCTCAGGCGCACCAAACTGCTGCAGATATTCCTTGCTCGCAACCGCCATCATTGACCGCTGAACCAGCTTTCTTGCAACCAGCCCGGAGTCCTGTAGCTGGCCAAAGCGAATGGCAAAATCGAAACCGCTCTCAACAAAGTTGACGATATGCGTATTAAAGTCGAGTTGTAGCTTCAGTTCCGGATGCTGTCGGGCAAATTCCAGCAATACCGGCATCACATCGGTTTCTGAAAACGTTCCGGCCAAACTGACGCGCAGCACACCGCTGAGCTGATATTGCTGTGATCCCAGCTGTTCATTCGCCTGTTGTAATCCGTTCAGTAACTCACGGCACTGTTGATAGTACAGATTACCCGCCTCCGTCAGACTGACCAGCCGGGTTGTGCGAGCCACCAATGCTGAGCCGAGGCGTTGCTCAAGACGAGACACCTGACGGCTGACATGACTGGTGCTGCAACCCAGCTCTTCCGCTGCGGCCGAAAAACCCTGCTTTTCCGCGACGGCGACAAACTCAATAATTCCATCGAAGCTATCCACTGCTCACCCCTCCATTTTTGCCAAGCAGCAATAATGATTTGCCAGTTTTCCGGATTATAACCATTCCAGCAAAGCTTTAGCATCACTACCGTTAATGCATCAAAGAGGCACACGATATGAAAAAAGTTCTGATTCCCGTCACTAACCACGCCACGCTGGGCGATACCGATCAGGCTAACGGCACTTATTCGCCGGAGCTGACCCATGTTGTTGATTTGCTGAATAAAGCCAGTATCGATTACGACATCGTCTCTATTCTGGGCGGTAAAGCACCGATATACGGTACCGATATCGACAATGATCCGGTTAATGAACGGGTATTAGCCGATGACAACTTCAGCAACCGTATGAACAACACGATCCCGGTATCCCAGATCAATATTGATGATTACGCAGCCATCTTCTATCCGGGTGGCTTTGGTCTGTTATCTGATCTGGCAAACAACCAGCAAGTTGCCGACCTGGCCGCTTCACATTACGAGGCCGGTGGTATTCTGGCGGCAGTATGCCATGGCCCGGCCAGCCTGTTACCGATCACCTTATCGGATGGTGAAAAACTGTTAGCGGGCAAATCGGTCACAGGCTTCACCCGTGAAGAAGAGGTGGACTTTGGTACCATCAATGACATCCCGTTTCTGCTGGAGGAGGCGCTGGCACGCACAGCCGCCAGATACTCAAAGGTTCAGCCGTGGGGCGAGTTTGTTATCGAGGATGAACGCGTCATCACCGGTCAGAACCCGTCCAGTGCACACGCAGTTGGTGAAGCATTGGTGCGTTCGCTAAACGGCTGAATTCCGCGCGCGCCTGATACGTGAAACATCAGCAACAAAAAGCCTGCGATCAACGCAGGCTTTTTCATTGTGATCAGCCACTCGGTGGTCAGGGCTTAAACTGCGCGGCTGAAATAAACTGGCCAAATGTCTCACACCAGACAATGGCCGTGTTGTAGTTGTCCAGCGAGATATTTTTCTGCAACGGCAGGATAAAACGATCAAAAGTGTGCACATCACCCACCCGCACCATCTCTGATTTCAGGCGATTGAAATCGGCCTCGGTTTCAACAAACTGTGGCGACAAATACAATTTATAGTCTGGCCCTGGTGCCAGTTCACCCTCAAATGCAACAAATCCGTCACCGACACGTAATTTGCCTTCTCCCCAATGAAGAAAGTCACTGTCTTGCAGATCGCGCTGAAACTCACCGATAAATTCAGTGTGGGTAATTTTCTGCATCATCTCCAGATTATCCGGTGATTCCGGAGCAATCAGAATCGGCAATGCGTAAATTCCCAGCGCAAAACCAACGAAACCAATGCCGGCGTGACTGATCAATAACCCCAGACTCAGCAATATTTTATTTCGCATAACAGATCTCTTTTCTCATCAGTGTGAATATTGGTTTCATCAAAATGTTGCAACTATCGTGAATCAGACCGGTATAACCCGTCAACGTTCCTCAAACCGGCCTTAAAACCACGATTCATTCTGTCGGTTGACTGCGACTCTGGCAGAGGCGCTTTTGACGACATATGATAGTCATTCTCATTTAAGAGGCAGACATGAGAATGTCCGGTAACGATTCCAGCATCTTGTTAGAACCCGAGTTTTTTCTCGCGCAACGCCGCAACCCCGGCTGGCAGCAGCAATCTCTGCGTCAGCTTGAGGGCAACAATCACTTTGTTCACGCGACCATCAGCCCGGATATTCACATCACACAAAGCCACTGTTCGCTGCATCAGGACTATCATTGCGATATTCAGCATCCCAGCGCCACGACACTGATTTTTTATGGCGAACAGGGTATCAGCCACTTTCAGATCGAAGGTCATAACCAGTATCACACCGTACGCGCGGGTGATTTGTGGCTACTGAACCTGCAACACAGTCAGCTAAAACGTGTAACACCGAAAGGCCAGGACTGTCGTCTGCGGGTGGTTAAATACAACAGTCAACGAATCGATCAGGCGCTAACCGATCTCGCCCCTCATCATGCGGGTATCCGTGCAGTGCGCCTGGCACGCCAGATTGCCCCTCCCGCTTGCTTTCAGCGACTGAGTCAGAGCCCATTATTGTCCGCCACTGAACGTTTATTGGCTGAAGCGTTTACGCTGGAATTATTGGCCAGTTACCTCGACACCTTACTGCCCGAGACACATGTTTCATCACATCCGGGCCTGAGTCCTGAGCTGAAAAAAGCTCAGGAAATACTTACCGCCGATCTCACCAGTCCACCGGGCTTGCAGCAGTTAGCGCAACAGCTGGGGATGAGCCATGCTCGCCTCAACCGAGAATTCCGTAAACATTACGGTCAAACTGCGTTTAACTGGTTGCGCCAATACCGCTTGCAGCAAGCCTGTCATCGATTGCGGTGCCAGCAGCAGGATATTACCGATATCGCCTTGCAACTGGGTTACGCCAATGCCAGTCACTTTGCTACCAGCTTCCGCAAGGCTTTTGGCTGTACCCCACAGCAATACCGTCAGCGTCAGTAAAACCCAGAACCAGCCGTTCATTATTTGTTATTGCCCTGTTCATCAGATGAAAGCGGTGTTTTTGTAGCCTGCTTACCATAACCGCTTTGTTATGGAGGCCGTTGTATGTCAGCCGAAAGCTACCCGATGAATAACCCACCGCACGTTGCTGTAAAGCAAGCACTGTCATCAAAGTTTTTGCTGTTTTTTGCCCTGTTTGCCAACGCTTGTGGCCATACATTTTTCCTGATCAGTTTCCCCCTGACCGCGCGTTATCTCGGTTACAGCGACCAACAGGCCGGTATGATACTTGGGCTATCAGCACTGGTGATTACCCTGGCTACTCCCATCTGGGGCCAGCTGTGTGAGCGCTTTGGACGCCGTCGTATCTTGTTATCAGGCCTGACTCTGGCGTGTCTGACTTTAATTGCGTTAGCTACCAGTGTTATCAGTGCCTGGCTGGCATTACTGGCTGCCAGCAGCGCTTTTACTCTGATTTTTGTCCTGCGGCTTGTGACCTCATTGGCGTCCGGTGCCCTGATGCCCGCCGCCCAGGCATATATTGCTGATACCACCAGCCGCGAACAACGCACGCGCGGCATGGCGCATATGGCAGCGGCTTTTGGTGGCGGCAGCATTGTGGGTGGCACCGTCGCCAGCATCAGTGGTCTCGATCATCTTTGGCTGGGTTACGTTTTCGCCACGGTTTTATTACTGCTGGCAACACTGATTTGCTGGCAACGTCTGCCTGACAGCCAACCAGCAACAATAAGCACACCGATCAGGCAACCATCCAGTCGACACCTCCTGCGCTACTGGCTGACGACGCTGCTTGGCCTCAGCTGTTACAGCCTGATGCAACAAACCACCGGTTTGCGCCTGCAGGACAGTTTTGCTTTTACCACAGATCAGGCATTACGCAGCGGCAGTGCCGCCATCAGTGCCGCCATGCTATTGATGGTAATCACCCAGGCCTGGCTGGTCGCCCGCTTACCATGGTCGCCAGAGAACAAACTGCGTGCGGGGGCCGCCGCCTGCTTGATTTGTGCGCTGCTGGCGTTATTGCCCTCATTGGTCAGTTTTATCAGCGCCATTGTGTTATTCGGCCTCGCTTTGGGTTTGTTATTGCCCGCTAATCTGAGTCTGATGAGTCTTAATAGCCGCTGCGATCAACAAGCCAGAAATGCCGGTATCAACGGTGTTTTTCAAGGTTTAGGGCTGGCATCCGGACCGTTACTGGGTAGCCAGCTACAACCGTTATCTGCACACGCCCCCTGGCTGGCACTCCTTGTAATAACAGCCCTGTTATTGCTGCTCAGCCGGTCTGCCCGTGTTGCCACCTCACCGGATTTTTCCACTCCTACGAAGCAAGCAGGAAACTGATATGCCATCGAAACCGTTACAGCCAATACCATTGGCGTTCTTTGCCAGTGTGGTACTGGGCAGCACGCCAATAATCGCCGACACTGAGACAAATGTGACTGACGCGCAACTGGATACCGTCAGCGTCAGCCCACGTTATTGGCAGGAAAACAACCAAACGACCCCTTTCGTGGTCAGCAGCCAATTGCACAACCCTCAGGACAGCAGCATCTGGTCGGATCTCGACGCGCTTGATGGGCAGTTTGCCAATGTACGACTGGAAAACTCTTCGGTACAACAACGCTTGGTTATTCGCGGAAATAGTGCCGTTAACACCGGCTTGCAAGACCCGGTTGCCGTTATCGTTGATGGCGTCGCTCTGCCACTGGGAATGAATCAGCTACCAGCGCTCTTTAACTTCTCACAACTGCAGTTACTAAAAGGCCCTCAGGGAAGTTTATACGGCCGTAACAGTGAAGCCGGGGCGTTAATCCTGAGCAGTCCGGTGTTATCCGATTCGCTGCGCGGTTGGGCAAATCTCTCAACCATTCAAATCGACGGACACACTCAACAAACCCGACATAAAACGAGCGTTGGCGCTTCATCAAAACTGACAGCGAACAGCCGCCTCGGACTTGCTGCATTGATTGAGCAAGGCGGATCAGGTTATTACAACGAATTCAATAACAGCGAAAAAGGCGGTGATATTGATCAGAAATCACTGGCAGCCAGTGCCGATGTCGATGTTAGTCAGGAGACTCAGATACGGCTGCGCAGCCGGATTGATCGCAGTGACAACGGCATGGCCAGAATGCGTTATGACACGGGTATGTTTAAAACCAATGCCTACCAAACTAATTACAATCGAGATGCCGATGATCAGCAAGATACCGATCTCCACTCACTGGTGATAACGCAACAATTCACCCGCGGCACATTAACCGCTATCAGTGGTTATAACCGCTATCAGCGCAACTTTATCATGGATCTGGACGCGGCCACTTTACCAACCCCGGCATCGCAACTGGACCAGAACAATCGCAACCTGTCGCAAGAAGTTCGCTGGAATTCCACATCGGATACCAACCAACCGCGCTGGTTAGCCGGCCTGTATCTGTTTGATGAGAATAGCGATATTAACTTAATCAGCGGTGTACCAAGTAATAACCGGACAACCGATATACAACAAAGCGGCCACGCGCTATTCGCTGATGTTGAACTTCCGCTGGACCAGGCATTAACCATTAATATGGGTGGTCGTGTTGAACAGTTAAAGCAATCGGGTAAACAAACCCGCCGGATATTGCAGGGACCCGCGCAGCTCACCAGTCAGTACCGTGATAGCGATAACACAAGCGAGTTTCTGCCAAGACTGGGATTGTCTTACCAATGGCATGATCACCTGTTATTCAGCAATCTCAGCCAGGGATATTTGCCCGGTGGCTATAATTATAATCAGGCCAGCAATCCGCAAAATTTCAGTTACAAACCGGAATATTCCGATCATTTCGAAACGGGTTTTAAAAGTCAGTGGCAACCCCAAACGAACAGTATCATCAGCGTTTTCTATACGCGCGGACGTGACAAACAAATTGCTGAATTACAGCCCGGTGGTGTACAGAGAATTAATAATGCCGCAAAAACTCTGGCCTATGGCATCGAATTCAGTTTACGTCACCGGTTTATAAATGGTTGGAAGGTATCAGGAGAGTTAGGCCTGCAAAAAACCAAGGCCGTCAAATACGATGCGGTGCTGTTCAGCAACAATCAACTGAAAAATATCGATTTATCGGGCCAGCAACTTCCCTATGCTGCACCTTTCAGTGCGGCACTGGAGCTGCAGTATGATAATGGTTCAGGCTGGTTCAGTCGCAGTCAGATACAGGCCAGTGGGGGAATTTATTTTGACAGTGCCAACACTGTGAGGCAGAAAGCGTATCAAATACTGAATAGCGAAATTGGTTATGAATTTCATCATTTTCGATTATCTTTGGCAGCGCGAAATCTGTTTAATCAACATTACCTGACACGTGCTTTAATCACTCCGAATGGTCGTCTGGTAGAAGATGGTCAGGCTCGGGAAGTCAGTATTAATCTAAGTGCTTTCTGGTAAATTCCATGATCTATTCAGAAGTCATAGCAGATAAAAATTTCGCTAACAGCCAGCAACTGAGTCGCATGTTAAATGCGCCAGTTGCGTGGCAGCTACTGGAGCTGGCGTTGCAACAAAATCTGTTTGATCTGTTATTACAGCCCTCCTCTGTAATGCAGATTGCGCAGCACTATCAATTCTATCTCGAAGCCACTGAGTTATGGTTAAATGCTCTGACCAGCCTAGGGCTGTTACACAAGGAGAACCAGCAGTATTGTCTGACAAATGACTTTCTGCCGCTGCTCAACAGTCAGGCTGAAAATTACATCGGTCAACACTTATTACAAATGGCCGCATTACGACATACATCGCCTGAACAACTGAAAGCACTGATGCGCGGTAAAGCTGTTAAACAATCCATGAGTATGGACAGTCCGGAATTCTGGCAAAATAGCCTGGAAAGGCTGCGTAGCTACCACAATATAATGGCACCCCAGCAGTTACGACTTTTGCAGCAATTACCACAATGGCGAAACATAAATAACGTACTGGATGTGGGGGCAGGTTCCGATGTATTCGCTCGTCTGATCTGCCAACGCTGGCCACAGAAAAACGTCGTCGTTTCCGATTTATCCGGCTGCATTCAAGCAATCAAACAGCAATCAGACAATATACCCGACAATATCCGGTTACGATCCGGAGATTATAATCGCTTTGACATCAAGGAGAAATTTGATCTGATCTGGTGCTCTATGAATTTTTATTACGCCAATGATCTGCCAACCTTATTGCAGCAATTCTCTGAATGCCTGAACCCCGGAGGTTTATTAATCAGTATCCATGAAGGACTAAGCAACGAACGTTGTCAGCCCAGCGAGCATATTATTGGTCGATTTATTCCGGCATTAAAAGGTAACAACCGATCGTTTAACCATGGTGAAATTCGCAGCGCTATGCAGCAAGCCGGATTTTCGATGCTACCTCAACACATAATGATGTCGCTATATGGTCCACTGGTAGTGGATATTGGTTCTATAAGATAGCCGCAGCGACCGTAACAAAAAACGGAAACCGTTGGTATTTAATCATCGTTGGTTATTCTAAAAATTACAGTGTTCGCCTGGGTGGCATCAATACATTGGAGAAAATCAGTCCGGCAATCAGCGACATAAAAATTAAAAACACCTGGGAGCCAATCGCAACCTGATTCAGCATCATTTCACCGGAGATCATTGCGTTTAACCCAATGTAGGCTTTGCTACCCGGTACCAGAATCACAATGCCCTGCAGTAATGCAATCGAAGCCGGCGCTTTCATCCAGCGAGCATACAGGTTGGCATATACGCCAACGGCCAGCGCTCCAAAAAAGATACCAATGGAACTGGTAAAATACACCATCGCCAGCTCGGCACAGGAATAGGCAATCACTCCGGCTAATATTCCCCAGAATGCGTCCTTTAATCGTGCCCGGAAAATAAATACCAGACAGATGGATAGAATAGGGACTGCCAGCCAGTGTTCAATTTCAGGCACTGAGGGTGGCACAACATAGGCAACGTCACCAAACATCGTCCGTCCGAGGGTCATCCCTAATACCGCGCCAAAATACAGCTTAAACAGCAGCATCATGGCATCCATCACTCGCGCTGTACCAGAGAGCAGATCGCGCGCCGCCAATTCTGCCAGACCAATTGTCAGCGCCAGTCCCGGAATAAAGATAATGATGCCAGACAAAATCACCACCGGTATATTGATGCCGGGATCAAATACCGAAATAGCACAAGCCCCCAGAGCACACACGATGGCCGATAATGGCTCGAGCATTTCGGCCATGCGACGGGAACGTTCAGAAATAAATACCAGCCAGTAAACGATAAAACCGAACAGTCCAGACCAGATAACATCATTCCAGCTGGTCTCCATCAACATGGCGAAAGCGGCGGCCGCAGCGGTAAATGAGCCACAAGTCAGTAGTACACCATAAGGATTCGGCCGAGATTCGATATCGGTCAGACGCTCAATCGCCTCCTGCAGGTTACGCTCACCAGAAGTCAGTTCATCCACCAGCTCATCGCAACGAGCCAGAGATCCCAGATCCAGCTCTCCGGGAGTCACCCGAGCAATATGGGTGTATTCCTGAGAGTGAACACCGGTTGACGCAGCCCCATCCGGTTCGCCATCGTGATTCAGTACAAAGGTCATCGAAGTGGGAGACACCAGAAAATAACCTTCCAGACCGAGTTTGCCAGAAACGTTCTGCAGGTGCGCCTCTAACCGATAGGCCGGCGTGCCGAACTTATGCAATGCCTTACCCAGCCGGATAATAAATTCTCGTTTATTTAAAAACTCATCGGCACTCAACGTGTATTTACCTTTAATTGTGTGTAATCAATTTAACGGGATAGATCGAATGATCTCGGCCAGCTTATGTCAGCAACAAACAAAAAAGCCAGGAACAACTCCTGGCTTTTGGTTTTCCGGGGTTGTTTCAGCGTCAGGAGTGGTACCAGACCTTGGATTCATCAGATTGGTTTCGACGCACCGCCAGTTCGATATCCATCTCTTCAATGGCATCGGCCACCATATTGTGGCACCTCTCAGCCAACGCTTTGGCGTCATCGGCACCCAGACCATCGGTGGGAATCGGATCGAGGAATTTAACCATTGCGGTGCCGGCATGCAGACACGTCAGATCAATGTTTTTATCCGATGACGAGTAAATAATGGGCACAATCGGTAAGCCCGCTTCAATCGCCAATGCAAAAGCACCGGATTTAAAGGGCAACAAACCACGTCCGCGACTGCGTGTTCCTTCTGGAAAAATATACACCGAACATTGCTTGCGATTTACATTATCGGCCACAGTGGCCATGGTTTCCCAGGCCTGAGCGCGATTTTTTTTATTGATGTAAATATTACCGGCTAACCAGAATAATAAACCAAAGACCGGTACATACTTCAGTGTGCTTTTTCCTAAAATCGCCACTCTGGCCGGGATCATCTCAGTGTAAACGAACACATCCTGATTATTCTGGTGATTGGAGATATAAACCGCCTGCCCCCCCTGAACCGGGTTATTGTTCACCGGCTCCAGACGAATACCCAACAGGTATCTGCCCCACCCCAGGATACGGGCACAGTCACGGGTATTATTCCGATGAAAAGGGCGAACCAAACAAACAACCAGACCCATAAAACAGGCCACTAAAAAATAGCCGGTTAACAGAACAGCACGAATATAAAACAGCATAGGATTCTTCTCATTATTATTTTTCAGAATCCATTCCGGTTACAACACCCCGCAATTATTCGGTGGTGAGTGGATTGGCGCAAGTTTTTCTGGCCAGCACCGTTATTCCGTTAACAAAATCAGCCGAACAGAAGCCCAAAAAAAGCAGAAAAGCCAGGAAGCAACCTGTCTTTTCTGTCAGAGCATCACCACTGAAACAACGGTAATCAGCGCAGGAACAATTGATAGGCTTCGTTATCGGTTTCATCCCAAAAGCGATAGCCTAATTCATTCAGATAGCCTTCCAGTTGATGCACTTTATCTTCCGGCACCTGTAAGCCCACCAGCACCCGGCCAAAAGCGGCACCATGATTGCGGTAATGAAATAACGAGATGTTAAAACGCTTACCCAGCTTACGCAGGAAGTTGAGCAATGCGCCCGGACGCTCGGGAAATTCAAAACGATACACACGTTCGTCATTTACCGTATCAGGAGCATGACCCCCCACCATATGACGGATATGGTATTTGGCAATCTCATTGTCGGTAATATCCATCACCGGATAACCTTTTGACTGCAATTCGGTCAGCAACTCGCCACGGGCATTGCCCTCTGCCCCCACTTTGACACCGACGTAAATACGGGCCTTGTCGTCGTCACCATATCGATAGTTAAACTCGGTAATGGGGCGTTTTCCCAACAAGTTACAGAATTGTTGGAAACTGCCAGCTTGCTCAGGAATCGTAACGGCCAGAATGACTTCACGGCCTTCACCAATTTCGGCAACCTCTGAGATATAACGCAGGCGATCAAAATTAACGTTTGCACCACTCATGATGGCAACGAAGCTCTGTTCTTCACAGCCCTCTTGCTCTACGTATTTCTTCATGCCCGCCACCGCAAGCGCACCAGCAGGCTCACAGACCGCACGGGTATCGTCGAAGGTATCTTTAATCGCAGCGCAGATTTCATCCGGCGTGACCGTAATGCAGTCGTCGATATGGTCTTTACACACTTCCCAGGTATTCTCACCAATCTGCGCCACCGCAACGCCATCAGCAAAGATACCAACCTGATCCAGAATCACACGTTCACCCGCCGCCATGGCAGCCGCCAAACAGGCTGACTCGGTACTCTCCACCGAAATCACCTTAATATCCGGACGCAGCGCTTTCACATACGCAGCAACACCAGCCGCCAGGCCACCACCACCAACCGGAACAAAAATGGCATCGACCGGGTGGCGCATCTGACGCAGTATCTCCATACCAATTGTTCCCTGACCAGCAATGGTCTCAGGGTCATCGTAAGGATGTATGTAGGTCATGCCTTTTTCTTCGACCAGCTTCTGAGAATAGGCATAGGCATCATCGAAGGCATCACCGTGTAATACCACCTTGGCACCGCGTGCTTTTACCGACTGCACCTTAATTTCCGGTGTTGTACGCGGCATCACAATGGTTGCTTTGATACCCAACTCTTTGGCTGCCAGTGCCAATCCCTGAGCGTGATTGCCCGCAGAAGCAGCCACAACACCCGCGGCTTTTTCTACGTCACTGAGGCGCACAACTTTGTTGTAAGCCCCGCGGATTTTGAACGAATACACCGGTTGCTCATCTTCCCGCTTCAGCCAAATCTGATTGCCTAAACGCTCACTGAGAAAAGGCGCATAATCCAGCCCGGATTCAATAGCGATGTCATAGACGCGGGCGCTGAGTATTTTCTTCAGATAATCGTTGAGCAGTGTATTCGACATGAGATGGCCGTTTTACAGATTTTTTAGTTACTTTCGCAGTTCATGGGGCGCATTGTACCCCATCAACGCATATAATTCCCCGAAACCAACCCCGTTATTAGCCAAGAGCAAGACTAAATGAACCAGGACGAATTAAAACGCGCCGTCGGCGAAGCTGCCGCAGAATACATTCTGCCCAAACTGGAAAAAGACAGCATCGTTGGTGTTGGCACCGGCTCCACTGCCAACTGCTTTATTGACGCCCTGGCCAAGTACAAACACGAATTCGAGGCAGCGGTCGCCAGTTCAGAGGCATCTGCCCAACGCCTGAAAGACCATGGCATTGATGTATACGACCTGAATCAGGTTGCCAGCTTTGATTTCTACATCGATGGTGCCGATGAAATTAATCACAATCTGGAAATGATCAAAGGTGGCGGCGCGGCGCTGACGCGCGAAAAGATTGTTGCAGCCGTTGCCAAAGAATTTATCTGTGTTGCCGACGAAAGCAAACAAGTCGAAACCATGGGAGAATTTCCGCTGCCGGTTGAAGTGATTCCGATGGCACGCTCTTATGTTGCCCGCGAACTGGTGAAACTTGGCGGTGACCCGGTATACCGCACGGGCGTTGTCACGGATAACGGCAACCATATTCTGGATGTTCACAATCTGCGTATTGCATCACCGATGGCGATGGAGGAAAGAATCAACCAGATCACCGGTGTTGTTACCAACGGGTTGTTTGCTTTGCGCCCGGCAAATGTTGTGCTGCTGGGCACTCAGGACGGCGTTAAAACCCTCAAAAAATAACCGTCTGCCTGAACATCATTTTACCATCAGCAGGGAGTCATGATGAAAAGCTGGTTTACGTCATCATTGATCGGACTTTGCATCGCACTGTTCAGTTTATCCCTGCTGATTATTTCCTTACCGACTCTGCTGAAGCCTGCACTGAATCGCTGGTTACCGGATATTCTGCAAACCGCCGGCATTAACAGTGGCACCATTCGGGTAAGCCACTTCTCCTGGCAACGTCTGCACATTGAACACCTGCAGCTCCCTCTGTCCGATGGCAGCCTGATTGCCTTAAAAGAATTCAATCTGCGCTACTCACCGACCGAAGTCATCCGTGGTCAATTCAACCGTTTATCGATTCAGGAACTGACCTTATCAATGACAGGCGATAGCGGTAAAAAGATTGCAGGCGCTGCAGCCGCGAGTGCCAAATACGCGGCGAGTGAAACGTTAAAAGAAAATCCGGTGATCAATATTCCGGCATTTGAACGATGGTTAGCCTTACCTTTAGAAAGTCTCAGTATTGCTAAAATTGATGTACAGCACCCGATGCTCAGCGCTGGTCTTAAGGCTGAAGTTAATCCGCAGCTATGGCGGATCTGGGGCGAGGGCCAACTGGATAACAGCCCTTTGCCATGGCAATTGGAAATGCAACTCCAGAGCAGTGGCGATTTATTAATTCTGATATCCGAAAGCCAACAATTACTGGCACAGATGCACGCCAATATTGAACAGGACCGCGCCGGTGTCACACGAATTCAACTGAGTAACAAGATCGATCTGAAAGCAATCGGTCAGCGTCTCCTGCTTGATACTGCCGAACAACTGCCACTCACCACTGCCCGCATGAAGGCGGACATTCGTCTGCCAGCCAGCTTGCGTATTCCCCAGGATATCGCAGTCACCAGTACGCTACTGCTAGATACCGAAGAGACGGTTATTTTCGACGATAAAGAATCTGGCCAGCAACTGCATTGGCTGGCCGGTTTAACTAAGCTGACGCTGGATAAACAACAGGGCCAGGGACCGGAACTGGCACTGTTTAACCAGCATCAGTTATCGTTAATGAACAAGCAGAAGCAGACACGGTACGATATCCAACAATCGCTTGAGCAGCCCGTAATAATCGCTCAATGCGACCATCACTTTGAACAATGTTCCGCCAACGGATTATTAAACTGGAAGATCACCGCACCGCAACAGCAACTTGTTATTGATTTGTCGCCGGATGTGAAATGGAACACGGTGACCGGCGTAAGCGGTGCGCTAAAGCTGGAGCTGAACGCAAATCAACAACAGGTATCGACTCCAAGGGGACAGCTGACCAGCCGTGGCCAGTTCGAATTTACAGCAGACGCTCATGGTAACTGGCGTCTCTGGTCATCAACAGGAATCCGTAATAAATTAACCGTACAGAACATTCAGTTAGCGGAACAAAAGCGTGCTGCTTTTTCCGATATTCATATCACGCTACTGAACGATTTATACATTGAAAATGATCAGGAAAAATGGCTTTTCAAACCGATTAATATCGGACTGGAAGCCTTGTCCGTTGATATTAAGCAGCACATCAAAAATCGCATCACTGATGTTGCCAAAATAGAAATTGCCAGCAGCAGCATTGCCTGTACTCCAGAAATTACGACTTACAATTCACAGCAACGTATTAAGAGCCAATGCCAGCTGAGTCTGACATTATCACCATCCCACATTGATAAATGGCCACTGCCGGATGCGACGCTGCAGGGACCGTTTAATATCACGTTAAAAACCTCCGAGAATAATCCGGCAAGTATTTTTCTTAACGCCGATCTGAATCTGCTGGCCGCCAACCAACAGCTAAACCTGCGCTCTAAGCTGCAACATCAACACATTGGCAAAGAACAACAGGGGTCATTGCAATGGCATATGAACGATGTGCCACTGAATTGGGCTAGCCTCAATCTCAGTGAAATGACAACGCTGACACAAGTACAACTGCTCGACGGCGCATTGTCCGGCCAAGGTTGGATTGACTGGCAACAGCAGGATGATCACGCATGGCAGATCAAACCCGATTTAACCCTGCGCTTTGATAACGTCAGCGCCACCTATGATAACGCTCTTTCCCTGGAGAACTGGCGGGGTTTATTCGCCATACGGCGTCCCATCGATTTTTCCAGCCGTCTGCCGGGCGATTTTATTCTTGATGCGCAAGTCGCGGGTGAGGGCCTGAACAGTGGGGTCAAACTTTCCAATATTCTGGCTCGCAGCCAGGCCCGAATACCAGCCGACGCTTCTTCAGCACTGATTGAAGTGTATGAAATGCATACCGACGTGCTCGGTGGCCGGGTCCATACGCCATTAATCCGGTTTGATACCACCAAGGAGATCAACGCTTTTGGTATCGAAGTCGAAAACATTCAGTTAAGTGAATTGGCAAAGCTGGAACCCAACGCAGAAATATCCGCAACCGGTTCACTTGATGGTGTCCTTCCTATCGTATTATCTCAGGAAGGGCCGCAGGTTCCCGGGGGGACATTATTCGCCCGCGCTCCGGGTGGTGTGATTGAATACAACAACGCCACCAGCCAGGCACTGAAAGCATCCGACCAGACAGTCGGACTGGCACTGCAATTATTAGAAAACTTCCACTACGATCAACTCGAATCTGGCGTTGAATATCAGCCGGATGGTGAGCTGAACCTGGCATTACGGTTTCAGGGTCATAACCCGGATTTTTTTGATGGCCAGGCAACAAACCTGAATGTGAACCTCGATTACAATCTGCTGGATTTACTCGAAAGCCTGCGGGTAACCAACGATCTGATCCAGCAAGTGGAAGACAAATATCAGCGCTGATACCGGTAGTCGGAACCCCGTCAGCGGTGTAAAAATCCGGCCGATATTTGCACTAACCGCTGTACCGCCCCACGGTTTTTAACAACAGTCCTGAAGCCGGCTGCTCCCATGGCGTTGCGTTTGTCGTCATCATTTAGATAAGACAAAACGTCATCATACAGTGACTCCGGCTGAACAACCGCCAGCGCCTGTTCTTCCACCAGGGTGTCAACAATCGCCGCAAAATTCATGTAGTGAGGGCCAGTCAACGTCGCTTTACCCAGCGCCGCGGGTTCAATTGGGTTGTGACCGCCATGTTCAATCAGGCTGCCCCCCATTAACACCAAATCTGCGGCAGACAATAATTGCAACATCTCCCCCATAGTATCGGCCACATACACTTCACATCGGCTGTCGGTCTGGCTCTGACTGCGACGACACACCCGCAGTCCCGCTTGTTTAGCCGCAACCGTCACCGCATCAAACCGCTCCGGGTGTCGTGGAATCAATAACAGTAATAATTCCGGGCAAGCCGCTTTTAATTGTGGATAAATCGCTAACAACTGTTCATCTTCATTCGCATGGCTGGAAGCCAGTGCCAAGACCTTGCGATCAGCGCCCCATTGCTGGCGCAGTGCAGCGCCTTTATCTGCAAGATCAGCTGGTAAATCGACATCAAATTTCACGCTGCCGGTCACTTCCATTTTACTGTCAGGCAGGCCCAGTCCGATAAAACGCTGGCCATCGTTAGCGTTTTGCGCCGCCACCAGATTCAGGCGTTGTAGCATTGGCAGGGTTAACGCAGAAAACCGGGCATAACCGCGCGCAGACTTTTCCGATAAACGTGCATTTGCGAGCATCACCGGAATCTGCTTATCGCTGCAGGCAGCCATCAGGTTGGGCCATAATTCGGTTTCCATCACCACCAGCAGGCCTGGCTGAATGCGATTCAGAAACGGCTTCCAGAAGACCGGCAGGTCATACGGCAAAAACATGTGGAAAATACGCTCACCGAATAAACGCTTAACCTGTTCAGAACCTGTTGGTGTGGTGGTCGTTACAATGATTGGCAGATCAGGATATTGGTTTTGCATGGCTTTGATGTACGGCGCCGCTGCCAGAGTTTCACCAACCGACACAGCATGCACCCACAAACCATTAGCCGCTGGCCGGTGCGGTAACAAACCAAAACGCTCAGCTATACGCTGTCGATAGCCCGGATTGAGACGCCCCCGCCACCATAAGCGCGCAACAAAAACCGGCAACAGCAGTGCATAAAATACAGTGTAAAAGAAACGAGCCACAGCCAGCCTTACATCAGATAAAAACAGCGCGCTAGTTTAGCACAGAGGCATGACCATAGCGTATGGAGCATGACCTCAATGTGGTACACTGCCCGCCTTCAAAAATTGTGTGTGATCTCAGAGATGGATGTAACCATTCCCGATTTCCACCAGGCCAGAGTTCTGGTGTTTGGTGATGTAATGCTCGACCGCTACTGGCAGGGCCCAACCTCGCGTATCTCCCCGGAAGCACCGGTACCGGTCGTTAAAATTCAGGATATTGAAAACCGTGCAGGCGGGGCTGGTAACGTGGCGCTGAATATCTCCACGCTGGGAGCCGGTGTTGATCTGATGGGCCTTATCGGAAATGACGATAATGGTACGGCATTGGAACGCTTGCTCAATGAAGCCCGTATCGACTGTGACTTCCTCAAACATCCGCTGCACCCGACCATCACCAAACTGCGCATCATGAGTCGCAACCAACAGCTGATTCGTCTCGACTTTGAAGAAGCATTTGATGCCACTGACCTGACCAACATCTACCAGTCATTTGATGAAAAAGTAGCTCAGGCAGGGGTGGTGATCTTATCCGATTACGGCAAAGGCGCATTGAGTAACCCGCAGCGCCTGATCGAAAGTGCCCGTCGTCACAAAGTACCCGTGCTGATCGATCCGAAAGGCACCGACTTTGAGCGCTATCGCGGAGCTACGTTAATCACACCCAACCTGAGTGAATTCGAAGCCGTGGTTGGCACCGCTAAGGATGATGAAACCCTGGTCGCCAAAGCCCGTACTCTGATTCAGGACTATGACCTTCAGGCCGTGCTGGTGACACGCAGCGAGAAAGGCATGACTCTGATTGAACGCGATCAGGAGCCGTTCCATCTGCCGACCAAAGCGCGTGAAGTGTATGACGTCACTGGTGCCGGTGATACCGTGATCTCGGTATTGGCAGCGTCCTTAGCCGCGAAACAAAACCTGCAACAAGCGACCGCACTGGCGAATACTGCGGCGGGTGTTGTCGTTGGGAAGCTGGGTACCGCCACCGTTTCCACCGAAGAGTTACGTCAGGAAATCCGAAGTGAAAGCCACCAAGGCGCCGGTATTTTTGATGAGTCCAGCCTGTTATTACTGGTGGAAGAAGCCCGTGCCCGCGGTGAAACACTGGTCATGACCAACGGTTGTTTCGATATTATTCACCCGGGCCATGTGCAATATCTGAAAGAAGCTAAAGCACTGGGTGATCGATTATTGGTGGCGGTGAACTCCGATGAATCCGTCAGCCGCTTAAAAGGTCCGTCACGACCCATTAACCCACTGGATCACCGTATGGCCGTTCTCGCAGGTCTGGAAAGCGTTGATTGGGTGGTGCCTTTTGGCGAAGACACGCCGGAGCGTCTGATTTGCCGTATATTACCGGACATTTTGGTGAAAGGTGGTGATTACAAAATTGAAGAAATTGCCGGTGGTAGCTGTGTGCAAAATAACGGTGGCGAAGTGATTATTCTGAGCTTTAAAGATAACTGCTCCACCACCGCCATTGTTAAACGTATTCAGGCCGAAGAAGCCACGGATTAATCAAAGATTCAGGGCACCTGGTCATTTATATTGCCGGGCACGCGCGCAACAGGATCACAAAGCACACTCATGTGTTTTGTCTCTGTACGCTCGGGATTGAGTGACAACAATCGCTCGCTTGCCCGTTAAAAAATTGAGGTAGAAAACATGATTATTGTTACCGGCGGCGCCGGATTTATCGGCAGCAACATCGTAAAAACCCTGAATCAACAGGGTCGCCAAGACATCATCGTGGTTGATGACTTAAGCGACGGTAAAAAGTTCTACAACATCAGCGATTGCGACATCGCGGATTACCTGGATAAAGATGACTTTATTCAACGCGTGCAATTAGACGATGGCATTCTCGATGATGTTGAAGCCATTTTCCATGAAGGCGCCTGCTCTTCCACTACGGAGTGGGACGGCAAGTTTATGATGGAAAATAACTACGAATATTCGAAAATTCTGCTGCACGCCTGCCTGGAGAAAAAGATTCAATTTTTATACGCTTCCAGCGCCTCGGTGTATGGCGGCAGCGATGTGTTTAAAGAAGAGCGCTCCCACGAAAAGCCGTTAAACGTTTACGGCTACTCAAAGTGGCAGTTCGACCAATATGTGCGCTCGATCGAACACACCTTCGAAAGCCAGGTAGTCGGTTTCCGTTACTTCAACGTTTATGGCCCACGCGAGCAACACAAAGGCTCAATGTCATCGGTGGCATTCCACTTTAATAACCAGATCAAAGACGGCGGCATCTGCAAACTTTTCGGTGGTAGCGGCGGCTATGGTGATGGCGAACAGCGTCGTGATTTCGTGTTTGTCGGTGATGTGGTGAAAGTAAACCTTTGGTTTATGGCGAACCCACAGCACAGCGGTATCTTTAATCTGGGTACCGGTAACTGCCAGAGCTTTAACGACGTTGCCGATGCTGTGATCAAATGGCACGACAACAAGGGCACTGCCGGCAGCAAACAATACGTTCCTTTCCCGGATCACCTGAAAGGCGCTTATCAGAGCTTTACTGAAGCGGACATTCATAAGTTACGCAACGTGGGTTACAACGAACCATTCGCCAACGTAGAACAGGGTGTGTTCGCTTACATGGATTGGTTAAATGGCTGATAACGCAACACCATCCAAGGCTTTTCCGAAACACCTGCTCAAACCGAAACACTGGCCCACATGGCTCGGCCTGGGGCTGATTTTTGCGGTGGTACACCTGCCTTACCGCTGGCAACTTAATATCGGCAAAGGCATCGGTTTATTGGCCTACAGACTGGCAGCCAGCCGCCGTCGTATTGCTGACGTTAACATTCGCCTTTGTTTTCCGGAAAAATCCGAAGCTGAGCGTGAGGCACTGGCACGTCAGACCTTTATCGATAACGGCATTGGCCTGATCGAAACCATGATGGCCTGGTTCCGGGAACCGGACTACATGCTGAAGAACACCGAGTTCTCCGGTTTTGAGGCCGTGAAAGCGCATCAGGCTGAAGGTCGCGGCGTGATGTTGCTGGGCGCTCACTACCCAATGATGGATTTGATTGGTGCGCTGGTGAGTAATATTCAGGACGTGGTCATCAGCTACCGCCATCAGGATAACGACGTGGTTAACTACCTGATGGAAAGTCGCCGCCAGCGTATTTATCAGGACTGCATTACCCGTAAAGACGTACGTGGCTTTATCCGTACTCTGCGCAAAGGCCAGGTGTTGTGGTACGCACCAGATCAGGATCTGGGCCGTAAAAACAGCGTATTTGTTGATTTCTTCGGCGTACCTGCTGCGACCACCAACGCGACATCGCGCATTGTTAAGGCCGGCAAAGCGGTGGTGATGCCGATTAACATGTATCGCAAAGCCGATAACTCAGGTTATGTGGTCGAAGTGAGCGATCCTCTGGCAATTCCAAGCGGCGACGATGCTGAAGATGCACGCCTGTGCAATGAAGTACTGGAAAAGCACATTCGTCAGCACCCGGCACAGTATCTGTGGTTACACAAGCGCTTTAAAACGCCGGTAAACCCGGAAGACAAAAAAGGATTGCTGTACAAAAAATAGTCCTTCCTACGAAGTCTTCTGGTTGCTGAGTAAGCATTTTTTTCTATGCTTAAAGGCATTCCAGACGATTGTTTTTCAACAGGAAGCCCCTTTGTCGCAGTCACAGGCCGTACAAAAATTGCTTAACCACCTCCGCAAGAACTGGTGGATGCCGGCACTCATGGTGGCGGCACTGATACCAGTCGTCCAGATTAACTCGCTGTTATTCCATACCCTGGTTGAGTTGTTTGCTTCTGGCATTGCGTTGGTGTGCTTTATCGTTGCCTGGAACACTCATTCACAAGCACACAACCAATACCTACTGATGCTCGGCTGTGGTTATTTCAGCGTTGGTGTGCTGGATATGATGCATACTCTGACCTTTGGTGGTATGCCGTTTTTTCCGGATATTGAAAATAACGTGACGATCCAGTTCTGGATCGTTGCGCGCTTTACTGAAGCTCTGGCACTGTTACTGGCTCCGCTGCTGATGCACCGTAAATATCAGCCCAGAACAATTCTGACGATCGCTTTACTGGTGTTGTTGCTGGCCACCTCTCTGGTGGTGTTTGAGCGGCTACCGGTTATGTTGATCGCCGGTGAAGGACTGACACAAGCCAAGATCATCAGTGAGTATCTGATTATTCTGATCTTGCTTATAGCGGCAACGACATTGCATCATCGCCGCCAGCAACTGGATGCAAGGGTGCTGAAGCTCACCTACGTATCGATTGCCATGACAATTGCTGCAGAGCTCGCCTTTACGCTATACGCCGACCTGCACGGCTTTAGCCTAGTGGTTGGACACTTTTTTAAATTACTGTCTTTCTGGGCTATTTATATCGCCCTGATTGAATCCAGTCTGCGACAACCCTTCCTGAATCTGGCTCGCGACGCCAACACCTATGATGCCATTCCCGACGAGACCATTCTGGTGGATAACAAGGCGATCATTCGCCAGGCTAATCAGGCGGTGCGCAAGCAGTCCGGACTCAGCTCAGCAGAAATCGTGGGGCGCCATTGCCACGAGCTGCAACACGACAGCCATGTCGATCAACAGGACTGTATTATTTGCCAGTCGATAATATCGTCGCAGCCATTACAGGGTTATCAATACTTCGATGAGCGCCAACAGCAGTGGTACGAAATCAGCCTGTCGCATATTCGCCATGGCGCAGCAACCGCAGGTATGGTGCACGTTCGCCGCAATATTACAGCGGCAAAACAAGCTGAAAAACGTTCGATGACGCTGAATCGTCTCTACAGCGTTATGACCCAGGCCAACAAGGTAATTGCCGAGGCCGACTCAGTGGAGAAGGTATTTTCTGACATCTGCCTGATTGCTCTGCGTTATGGTGGCTTCAGTATGGCCTGGATCGGCTTGATTGAAGGTCAGGTGATCCGCCCAAAAGCCTCCGCGGGTGACGACAAAGGTTACCTCGACCGGGTTGAGATGCGCATCGACGATTCACCTCTGGCCCATGGCCCAGTCGGTACTTCCGCACGCGAAAACCGGGTCACCTGTGTTAATAACACCATTACCGATCCGAGCTTTATTCCCTGGCGAAAAGCTGCACAAGCGCGTGGGTTTCACTCCCTGGCATCCGTTCCGCTGAACAATAATGGCAGCGTGATTGGTATTTGTGCGTTCTACTCATCTCAGCCTGATACTTTCGATTCTGAGATGCTGGCATTGCTGGCCACTCTGGGAACCGACATCAGCCTGGCGTTGGAACGCCTGAAACAGAAAGCCAAACAGGCAGAAACCCAACATAAGCTCAGTCAGCTGTCGATGGCAGTCGAGCAAAGTGACAATGCCATCGTCATTACTGATACCGAGTTTCATGCTGAATATGTGAATCGTTCCTTTGTCGAAATGACCGGCTTCGAGCTGGTTGAAATGCAACATGACAGCCCGATGATTCTGTACAGTAATACCAAGGACAGGGAGCCGATTAATGAGCTGGTGTGGGTTATTCGCTCCGGCCGACAGTGGGATGGTGAACTGCAGATTACCCGTAAAGATGGCAGCGTGTTCTGGGCTTCGCAATCCATTTCACCACTGATGGACGATACCGGTGAGATCGTCAATTACGTCTCCACCTTTGAAGACATCACCAGCCTGCATCACGCCCAGCAAACCATCGAGAAGCTGGCATTCTTCGATCCACTCACCAATTTACCCAATCGAAGATTACTGGCCGATCGGCTCAACCAGGCCATCGAAAGTTGCAAACGCCGAAGCAATAGCATGGTCGCTATCCTGATGTTCGATCTGGATAATTTTAAGACGGTGAACGATTCACTCGGCCATAATCTGGGGGACAAGTTATTACAGCAGGTAGCGGATTTATTCAGTCAGCAGGTGCGCAAAGAAGATACGGTCGCCCGCCTCGGGGGGGATGAGTTCACCATCATTCTCAATAATATGAAAAGCATCGGAAAAATCGCCGAGATTGCAGCATCTATTATTGAGCTGTTGAAAAAGCCACTCGATGTATCCGAGCACCAGGTTGTGATTGGCACCAGTATCGGTATCTCAGTATACCCGGGAGATACCCAAAACCCCGACGAACTGATTCGTAACGCTGATATTGCGATGTATCACGCCAAGAGCGAAGGCAAAAACAACTTTCAGTTTTTTACTGCCAACATGAATGAAAAAGTGCAGCTGCGACTGGAGATGGAAAACAGATTACGCCAGGCAATTGCGTCGCAACACTTCCAGCTGCACTATCAGCCACAGGTTGATTTGGTCACCGGGGCTATCAGCGGCGTTGAGGCATTAATCCGATGGAACGACCCTGAGCGAGGCATTATTTCACCCATCGAGTTTATCCCGCTGGCAGAAGATACCGGCATGATCGGTCCCATTGGTGATTGGGTCATTGAGACAGCTTGTCGCGAGATAAAGGAGATGCAGGATAATGGATTCCCCCAGGTAAAAGTTGCGGTGAATGTCTCCGCCTATCAGTTCCATCACGGCCAGCACCTGGCAGAGGTAATTGATAACGCATTAGCAGCCAGTGGTTTAGCCGCAAATTGTCTGTCACTGGAGGTCACAGAAAGCCTGTTGATTGACGGCATTCGCGAAGCCGGAGAGCTATTGGAGGAGTTACGCAAACGCCAGATCACCATTGCCATTGATGACTTCGGCACCGGTTACTCATCGCTCAGTTATCTGAAACAATTACCCATCGATATTCTCAAGATTGATCAATCGTTTATCCGGGATCTGTTGGTTGATGCCAGTGACAAAGCGATCGTCAACGCCATCATTGCCATGGCCCATAAGTTGGACATTAAAGTTCTGGCGGAAGGCGTGGAAACCACCGAACATCAGAATATTCTGATGCAACAGGATTGCGATTTTGCTCAGGGATATCTGTATTGCCATCCTCTGCCCAAAGACGAGCTACTGGCAAACTGGCAATCGCAATTAGCCTCCGCGGCCAGCAATGAATACCTGTAAGTACAGGGCAATAACAGCAGACATAAAAAATGCCGCAATTGCGGCATTTTTTATGTCGTCATGAACGAACGCGTTACGCCAGAACCAGATCGGTTCCCATCGCAATCTTCAATTTCTTCATAGCGTTCTTTTCAAGCTGGCGAATACGCTCTGCCGATACCTGATACACAGCAGCCAGATCATGCAGGGTGGCTTTTTCTTCCGCTAACCAGCGCTGTTGCAGGATATTGCGACTACGCTCATCCAGCTCTGACATGGCATTGGCCAGACGACCATGCGCATCCTGCTCGTAATTATCGTTTTCAACTACTGTTGCCGGGTCGGCACTGTGATCTTCCAGGTAGTAAACCGGAGCCTGAGGCGCGGCTTCCTCGCTATCATCATCCACACCGCCGTCGAACGCGGCATCGTGAGCATTCAGACGACCTTCCATCTCAAATACCGTCTTGGTCTCAACACCAAGATCTTCAGCAATCGATTTGGCCTCATCCTGGCTCAACCAGCCAAGGCGTTGCTTCTTCGAGCGCAGATTAAAAAACAGCTTACGCTGTGCTTTCGTGGTGGCGACCTTCACGATGCGCCAGTTGCGCAAAATAAATTCGTGCATTTCTGCTTTAATCCAATGCACAGCAAACGACACAAGGCGCACACCAACTTCCGGATTAAAACGTTTAACAGCCTTCATCAAACCCACATTACCTTCCTGAATCAGATCTCCCTGATTCAGACCATAGCCAGAATAGCTGCGGGCAATGTGCACAACAAAGCGCATATGCGACATAACCAATTGACGGGCTGCTTCCAGGTCACCTTCGTAGTGAAGACGTTCAGCTAACGCTTTTTCTTCGTCAACAGACAACACCGGAATCGCATTAACCGTCGTAATATAGGCCTCCAGGTTGGCACCCGGTGACAAAGCATTAACGGCTAATAAACCTTGGTTCATCAAATACTCCTGAAGCGACGCTTCAATAATTTCATCTCAGAGTGAGATCTCATTGGCAAAAGAGTTTAGCACCTGAAAAGTCAGACAACCAATCCCTCTTTGCAGTTCCTTACTGGAACAATCTATTTCGATTTTTGCCAATTATGACTTTTACGACACCCAATCGTGCTAAGGTTCGATTTGGTCGAGGTGCCGCGACACCGACCACCAAGCGCCCAGCCATCCCAGGATCATGGCCGATAACAACAGAGCCATGGCAGCCATTGCCGAGAGCGGCTTCAGTTCAAAGCCTGAACCGTACAGATCGGCCAGCTGATCAACTGGCCCGGATAACAGCAACCAGCACGATGCCAGCAACACCCAGGCCAGCAAACCACCAACAAAACCGTACCAGAGACCCGTATATAAGAAGGGCCGACGAACATAGGCATTGGTTCCGCCCACCAGCTTAATGACCCGGATTTCATCCACCCGCGCGGCTATCGCCAGGCGAATGGTATTACCGACCACCAGCAAGATTGCCAGCGCCAGTAAAATCCCCAAAACCCAGATCAGCCGCTCACCCAAAGCAAGCATCGCCAACAGACGTTCCACCCAGGCCATATCCAGCTGAACCGAATCGACGATCTGGAAAGCATTCAGCTGCTCGACGAGCCGATTGACGTCGGCAGCAGAAATACCCAATGGAGGTTCCACAAGAATTACCGCAGGCAGCGGATTTTCCGGTAAGAAATCGAGGGCTTGTTGTAAGCCACTGTTCTGTCGGAAATCCTCCAGTGCGGTATCGGCATCAATGTATTCAGTAGAGCTGACATTCGCCAGAGCGCCGATACGTTCACTGAGTTGGTTACCCGTAGCAGCGGATGTTTGTGGTTCCAGGTAGAGAGTGATGCGCCCGGATGCCTGGAACCGGCCGCTGAGTTGTTCCATGTTGTCGAGCGTCATCCACAGCGCGCCGGGCAACGTCAGAGCAATTGCAACCACCAGCCAGGTTAATAATGCCGCCGCCGGATTCGCCAGTAATTTCACCAGAGTTTCAACTGCGGTCAATTGATGATGAGCAAACCAGGCTGATAATCGTGCCGCTGCACCGATCTTGTGACCTGAAGCGCCCTGGCTGTTAACCCTGGATGTTTTAGACGGCGCCATACGTCGCCTCCTTCAACTGGCCCTGTACCATTTCGCCCTGATCCAATATCAGCCTGCGATGGCCCATACGTTCAATCAACGCAATATCGTGGGTGGCAATTAATACCGTGACACCCACTTGCTGAAAGCGGGTAAACAAATTCATGATTTCTTCAGACAGTTCCGGGTCGAGGTTACCGGTTGGCTCATCCGCCAGAAGCAGGGGTGGCTTATTCACCACCGCGCGGGCAATGCCTACGCGCTGTTGCTCGCCACCGGACAGCTCGATGGGGTTACGCTTTTCCATTCCCAGCAAACCAACAGAGTCGAGCGCCGCACGCACCCGGCGTCCGGCTTCAGCGGGCGTGTAGCCAGCAATTTGGAGTGGCAAAGCCACGTTGTCAAATACGCTGCGATCGAATAACAGCTGGTGATTCTGAAATACCACACCAACCTTGCGGCGATGGTAGGGAACCTGAGACTGGCGCAAGCGCGCCAGGTTCTGGCCATCGATGATGACCTGGCCACGACTGGGTCGCTCCATCAACATCATCAGTTTTAACAGGGTGCTTTTTCCGGCACCACTATGGCCGGTCAGGAAGGCGAACTCTCCTCGCTTTAGTTCAAAGTTCACGCCACTCAGCGCTTCGTTGCCGCCACCGGTGCCCGCTGAATACCGCTTGCTGACGCGATCAAAACGAACCATCACATCGGAATCTGCCATCCTCACCTCATATTATTGTTGTCCGGTGTTTTTCTGGGTAATTTGACTCAATCGTCTTGTTTGAACAGAGCGCGGGTGAATTCATCGGCGTTAAACGGACGTAAATCATCGATACCTTCACCAACACCGATAAAACGTACCGGAATCTCAAACTGTTTGGCCAGAGCGAAGATAATGCCACCTTTCGCGGTACCGTCGAGCTTGGTTAATGTCAGACCAGTCACACCCACAGACTGCAGAAAATGCTTACACTGGTTGATGGCGTTCTGACCAGTACCCGCATCTAATACCAGCATCACTTCGTGTGGTGCACTATCGTCGAGTTTTTTCATAACCCGAACAACCTTCTCCAGCTCTTGCATAAGGTTGTCTTTGTTGTGCAGACGACCCGCCGTATCGGCAATCAGGATATCCACATTACGGGATTTGGCGGCTTCAACGGCATCAAAAATCACTGACGCAGAATCGGCACCCGTATGCTGAGCGACCACCGGCACATCGTTGCGTTCTCCCCAGACCTGCAGCTGCTCAACCGCAGCGGCCCGGAAGGTATCTCCCGCCGCTAGCATCACACTCTTTCCACGGTTCTGAAACTGCTTCGCCAGTTTACCGATGGTGGTGGTTTTACCGACACCGTTAATACCGACCATCAGAATGACATAAGGTGATTTTTTACTATCGACCACCAATGGCTGCTGAGCGACATCCAGCATGGTACGCAACTCTTCGATTAATGCTTCAAACAAAGCATCGGAATCGTTCAGTTCTTTCCGGGAGATACGACCGGTTAAGCGTTCCATGATTTCCTGAGTCGCTTCCATCCCCACATCAGCCATAATCAACTGAGTTTCCAGATCTTCCAGCAGATCATCATCGATTTCTTTTTTACCCACCAGCAGGTCAGCCAGACCATCGGCTAAACCGCTGCGGGTTTTGCTCAGACCATCACGGATACGACCGAAGAAACCTTTTTTCTTTTCTTCTTTTTGCGTTGCCTGATCACCCGCTTCTTCGAAATAGCTCAGTTCTTCTCGGCTTTCAGTGACCGCAGGCGCCTCAGCCGCCGGTTCAACCGCCTGCGGAACAGCTTCCGGTTCAGGTTGCGGCTCTGATTGCATTTGTGGCTCTGGCTGCGGCAAGACCTGCTCTTCGGTCACCGCCTCCGCAACGACTTGCACTGCAGTTTCAACATCGCTGACATGATCGGCTGCTGTTGCTGCTTCGGTTTGTTGTTGTGTTTCTATCACCTGCTCAGCGACAGGTTTATGTTCTTCTGGCGCTTTCTTTTTGCGCTTAAAAAAATCAAACATCGGTTGCTCGCATTAATTCAGATATCTCAGATACGGCATAACTTATAACGGTCTATCTAAAAGCGCTTGCGAGGCCGATTATGCAGGCAAAGGCACACTCGAAACGCGCGGTTTATAATGCATAAATGAGCATTTTGAGTGTGTTTTTAACAAAGCAGAAGCAACGCAGGTAGCTTTTCGCTAATCCGTCAGAATTCAAAGTGTTCTATCCTACCACTAAACCCTACTGCGAATAAGGATGCGGACGTGAGATTCAGCCGCCGAACTCTGAATATCATAATCTTTTGCTGTCTTGGCATAATAAGTTGGATTCATCTGGGCAAGACCGATCCGGAACAGGAACCGCTGGAGCGGCTGGAGTTGGCAACTTTGGCGCAGACAACCTGGCAGAGCTGGCTATCACAAGAGGGCATCACCGGATATTGGCAACAAGTCAGTTCCGATCGGGGAAGTGTGCGGATTCTGTTGGCTGATCGGCAAATTAATTGGCTCTTGTCAGCAAACAATTGGTCCGATGAGTTAAAGCTACACATCTCGACACTGAATAGTCCGAAACCAGATACAACGGCCATTCTGCTGCAAGGCCCCTGGGCAGAGATTGAAATGCAGGCCATAGCGGCTTATTTGATCAAACAATTACAACTGCAAAAGCCAGCATCTGAGCCTGAAAATCAGTCAGCGTTTGGTCATTGTGAACAAACTTACATCGCCGGCTCACGCTGGTTCCTAGATCAATGGTCGGCATCAGACCCACAGTTGAATAGAGCATTACCGTTACGCCAGCAATGGCAGCAATTTCGCATCGAACAAACCCGCGCCATGCGCCAACAGTGGTTGTCGAATCGCGGCCAGCTCGACATTCAAAGCGACATTGCCTACCATCGCCCACCCGCTCACTATTACCAGAAGCTTTACCAGCAACTGGGGGATAGTCAGAAAACCGCAGCGCAGGAATACCTCGACTGCAAACAACAGATTGCGGCTCAGTAGATCAGCCTCCAGCCCGATTTAAGTAACAGAAAAGCAACAGGAAAATAACGTGAGTAAATCCACTCCTACCCAACAGCTTCGGATTATTGGCGGCCAGTGGCGTTCACGGCGGTTACGTTTCCCATCGATTGATGGCTTGCGACCAACCATGGACCGAGTGCGTGAGACAGCCTTCAACTGGTTGCAGTTTGATGTTGAGGGCGCGCGGGTATTGGATGCGTTTGCCGGCAGTGGTGCGTTAGGCTTTGAAGCGCTGTCGCGTGGTGCCAAAGAAGTCATCTTTCTGGAGAAAAATGCGAAAGCCGCGCTGCAGTTAAAAGATAACCTGCAAACGCTGGACGCAAAAAATGCTCAGGTTTGGGCGGGAGATGCGCTGAACTGGCTGGATCAGAATCCAGAGCCTTATGATCTGGTATTCCTGGATCCACCGTTTCATAAAGAGCTGTTGCAACCCGCCATTGAAAAACTGCGACTGTTACCCGGTGCTCTGATATATATCGAACACGAAGCGAAATTAAAGCCCGAAATTCCAACCAACTGGAACGAGAAAAAGAGCAAAACCACTAAGGAATTTTGCTTTCGATTATTTGAAGTGAATTAAAAAGCCAGGTCGGTTTTTAAAGCATACGATAGTCACCGACCCGTTAAAAACCCACCGGTATGGCACTGATGCGGCGGCTGAAACATAAATACTGCGAAAAAGTAAAATAGCGACAATAAAAAACCGCCCGAAGGCGGTTTAGTGGGTTGCGACTTGTCAGTCGTCCTTGCGAACCACTTCCATCGCATCCACATTCTGGAAGCCACGTGGTAGCTTATTACCACGCCGGCCACGCTCACCCTGATAATGCTCAAGGTCGGCAAACTTCAATTTCATATGACGCTTACCGGCGTAAACCAGAATGGTGTCATCTTCACTGAAAGCGACACAAGCAACCATTAACTCTTCTCGGGCGGCTGCCTTAGCCGAATTAATATTGATCATCTTGTTGCCTTTACCGCGAGCCATTACCGGTACGTCGGCTGCCGGGAATACCAACATACGACCTTCGTTACTGACCGCAGCAATCCAGCTTTTCTCTGGATTAACGATTTTTGCCGGAATTAATACCCGGGCATTGTCCGGTACCGTCAGCAGGTTTTTGCCCGCTTTGTTTTTGCTCTGCATATCGCCAAGGTTAGCGATAAAGCCATAACCGGCATCGGTTGCCATCAGATACTGATCGGAATCCGGACCCATCACCAGGCCGAGAAATTGCGAACCAGCCTGCATTGTCAGACGACCACTTAATGGCTCCCCCTGACCCCGGGCTGACGGTAAGGTATGGGCAGGCAAGGCATAAGAACGCCCAGTGCTGTCGATAAATACCGCGTTCTGATTACTTTTACCCGGTGCCGACAATAGATATTTATCACCGGACTTATAATTCAGACCTTCTGCATCGATATCGTGGCCTTTAGCAGCACGCACCCAGCCTTTTTCAGACAGCACAACGGTAATGGCTTCAGCAGAAACCAGTTCGGTTTCAGAGAAGGCTTTGGCTTCACCGCGAACCACTACAGGGGAACGACGGTCATCACCGTATTTTTCAGCGTCGGCAGTTAATTCTTTTTTGATCAGCGTTTTTAAGCGACGCTCAGACCCTAAGGTTTTTTCTAGCGAGTCGCGTTCTTTTTCTAACTCATCCTGCTCGCCACGGATTTTCATTTCTTCCAGTTTGGCGAGATGACGTAATTTCAATTCAAGAATAGCTTCTGCCTGAATATCCGATACGCCAAAGCGCTGCATTAACACCGCTTTAGGTTCATCTTCGGTGCGAATGATTTCGATCACTTCATCGATATTCAGGAAGGCCACCAACATACCTTCCAGTATGTGCAGCCGAGCTAATACTTTATCCAGACGGTGCTGCAAACGACGACGCACGGTACCGGTACGATATGCCAGCCACTCGGTTAACATCATTTGCAGGTTTTTCACCTGCGGACGACCGTCCAAACCAATCACGTTCATATTCACGCGATAGTTCTTTTCCAGATCGGTGGTGGCGAATAAATGTGCCATCACCGCGTCGGTATCAACACGATTGGATTTAGGCACAATTACCAGGCGCGTTGGGTTTTCGTGATCGGACTCGTCACGCAAATCCGTTACCAATGGCAGCTTTTTCGCTGTCATTTGTGCCGCGATTTGCTCCAGAATTTTTGCACCTGAAACCTGATGAGGCAGCGCAGTCACAACGATATCACCATCTTCGATGGAGTAGACCGCACGCATTTTCACGCTGCCCTTACCGGTACGATATAACTTACGCAGATCTTCTCTTGGCGTAATAATTTCCGCATCGGTAGGAAAGTCCGGTGCCTGCACATGCTCGCATAAAGCATCGATTTCGGCTTTAGGATTATCCAGCAGGTGAATACAGGCACTGGCTACTTCACGAATATTATGCGGCGGAATATCGGTCGCCATACCAACCGCAATACCCGTGGTGCCGTTTAACAGGATATTTGGCAAACGGGCTGGCAGAGTGCACGGCTCGTCCATGGTGCCATCAAAGTTCGGCTGCCAATCAACCGTGCCCTGACCTAATTCGCTCAGTAACACCTCGGCATAGTTGGCCAGCTTGGCTTCGGTGTAACGCATCGCCGCGAACGACTTAGGGTCATCCGGCGCACCCCAGTTGCCCTGACCGTCGACCAGCGGGTAGCGGTAGGAAAATGGCTGAGCCATCAGCACCATGGCTTCGTAACAAGCGCTGTCACCGTGTGGATGGTATTTACCCAACACGTCACCGACGGTACGGGCCGACTTCTTATATTTGGCGGTGTGCTTTAAACCCAGCTCACTCATGGCGTAGGTAATGCGGCGCTGTACCGGCTTCAAGCCATCCCCTACATGTGGCAGCGCCCGGTCAAGAATCACGTACATGGAATAATTCAGGTACGCGCTTTCGGTATATTGTTTCAGCGACTGGCGCTCTACACCGTCGTCTGTGTAACTCATCTGATCCGTCATAAGACTCGCAGTTCTGTCGAATTTCTGTCTAAGTTCAGCTCTACCCAGCTATACCGGGTATCGAAAAAGGTTGGCAGAGATTGTGACCGACTAACCGTCGAAGGACAATGCTAAAAGGTGAGATTGGGATGAGGAGATGGAGCAAGACCCCGGTAACGATCACTACCGGGGAGCCGGGTACAACATGCCCTGCTTATTGCGTACAGATGGCTTCCATACGGATTTTGTTGGTCCAGTACATAAAACCGTGACTGGTCGAGTGCTGAGTCGCAACAGCACCAATACGGCCCGGACATTTTTGCTGTAATTCATGGTAAGCCTGATCGACATAATTCGTATCAAAAGCAAACCAGAGAACTACCTGCTGCTCCGCAGTGACCACAACGGTCTTGGTGCTATTACCAGCCACCAGGTGCGGGTCTATATCACTGATATGCTGCTGATGAATCGAGTGCGTACATCCCACTGCAAGCATGGATGTCATCGCCAGTGTCAGTAAACGCTTCATAACGACTACCCCTTTTGACAATACGCAGTGGCAACCACTTCACGCTTAACGACTAAGAAGTAAACCGTGTTCTGGAACTTGGTTAATACGCCATCCAGCTTGCCGCCCTGACACTGATTACGCAGATCGTTAATGGCCTCATCAACAAAGTCGTTATCGAAGGCGATACCCAGGATTGCCCAGTGATCAGCCGAAGCCGTTACTTGGTTTGCTCGCTCTTGAGGTACCTGGGTTAAAGAAACGGAGTTAAGGCTAACGCAACCGGTTAATGTGATAGATAAGAATAAAAAAGCAAAAATACGTTGTAACATGGTTAAACCCTATTAATTTTTTCGTTATGAGTTGCGGATACAAAAAGCGTCAATGCCCACAATCTCACCAGAAACCGGACCGGCAGTTTTAGCTTCACGAATGGCGCGAATACCGGTGATTTTTCCGCTATCACATTCGTTTCGGAGATAAGTCAGCAGATTCTCAGCATATGTGTCGTCGTAAACCGGATTACCAGTGCGTGGCCCCATGTTCATCAGGGAAAGAATGGTACGCAGATCTTCAAAGTATTCTGCATTCTGACCATCCGATAACGTACGACCAATTTCAGCGGTTGCTGCTGCATCAAAACCAGTTTCGCTGAAACGTACTGAGATCGGAGTCAGATCCCCCTGAGTCTGATCGATTGAGCCAATCTGAACGCTATCAAGCCGGGCACAACCCGACATAACGATCATCGCCAATAGGAAAATACTTCGCATAGAAATTTCCAGTTTGAGAAAAGTACAGGTGATTTTACAGAGGCAAGGTGAATAAAACCTTAACAACGATAAAAATAAACCCGGTTAAAAACCGGGCTTGTTCAATAAACTGAGGAGGACTAAACCGAATCAGGCAATATCAACTTCGTTGCCACGGGTTTCTAACCAGCTTTTACGATCCGACGCACGTTTTTTCGCCAGCAGCATATCCATTAATTCGTTGGTGCCGTCACCCGGCTCCAATGACAGCTGAACCAAACGACGGGTATTGGGATCCATGGTGGTTTCTCTTAGCTGCATCGGATTCATTTCACCCAGACCTTTAAAACGTTGGACGTTCACTTTGCCACGTTTTTTCTCGGCTTTGATGCGCTCTAATACCCCGGCTTTTTCCGCCTCGTCCAAAGCATAGAAAACGTCTTTACCGACATCGATACGATACAGCGGTGGCATCGCTACATACACATGGCCCTCCGCCACCAGCTTGCGGAAATGACGTACAAACAAGGCACATAACAACGTTGCGATGTGCAGACCATCGGAATCGGCATCGGCAAGAATGCAGATTTTGCCATAACGTAACCCATCGAGATTATCCGAAGCCGGGTCGATACCTAACGCAACGGCGATATTATGAACTTCTTCCGAGGCGAGAATCTCACCGGAGTCCACCTCCCAGGTATTCAGGATTTTACCCCTTAAAGGCATGATCGCCTGGAATTCACGATCGCGGGCCTGTTTAGCGGAACCACCAGCCGAATCACCCTCCACCAGAAACAGTTCCGTGCGTTCGCCATCCTGACCGGTACAATCCGCCAACTTGCCGGGCAGTGCTGGTCCTTGAGTGATCTTTTTACGCGCGACTTTTTTCGATTTGCGTAACCGGCTTTGGGCACTGGAGATTGCCATCTCCGCCAATAATTCCGCTTCTGCGGTGTGCTCGTTTAACCACAAAGCAAAGGAATCTTTGACTACACCAGAAATAAACGACGAAGCCTCGCGCGACGATAAACGTTCTTTGGTTTGTCCGGCAAATTGTGGGTCAGCAAGCTTGGCCGATAATACGTAAGAGCAACGCTCCCATAAATCGTCTGGAGTTAACTTCACACCACGCGGCAATAAATTACGGAATTCACAAAACTCTCGCAGGGCATCTAACAGGCCGGAACGAAAGCCGTTTACATGAGTGCCACCTTGCGCTGTTGGAATTAAGTTAACGTAACTTTCCTGACACAACTCGCCACCTTCCGGTAGCCACTGCACCGCCCAATCCACACCTTCGGTTTCGCCGGTCATGCTGCCGGTGAACGGTTCGGCTGGCAGGACGTCGTAGCCGGTAGAACTGACTTTTAAATAATCGTTTAAACCGTCTTCGTAATACCACTCGGCACTGTCTTCAGCATTCGGTGCATTAAACTTAATTCGCAGGCCAGGGCATAAAACCGCTTTCGCACGTAATACGTGTTTTAAGCGGGGAACAGAAAATTTGGCAGAATCAAAATACTGAGGATCCGCCAGGAAGCGGACACTGGTGCCGCTGCGTTTTTTACCACAAGTATCCACCACCTGCAGATCCAGCGCTTTATCACCGTTCTGGAAACCGATACGTTGCACCTGACCATCACGCCAGATGGTGACTTCCAGTACTTTAGATAACGCGTTTACAACAGAAACACCAACACCGTGCAGACCACCGGAGAATTGATAATTATCGTTGGAGAACTTACCGCCAGCATGTAACTGAGTCAGAATCAGCTCAACACCAGAAACGCCATGCTCCGGGTGAATGTCGGTTGGCATACCGCGGCCGTCATCCAATACCGTCATGGAACCATCGCCATGTAACGTCACTTCAATGGTACTGGCATGGCCCGCTAACGCTTCGTCCACCGAGTTATCGATAACTTCCTGGGCTAAATGGTTTGGCCGGGTGGTGTCAGTGTACATACCGGGACGCTTACGAACCGGGTCAAGACCACTTAAGACTTCAATCGAAGACGCCGTGTATTGCTTGGACATTCAAACCTCTGAAACAGGATGACGCTTATTATTAAAAGGTCGGGTATAAAAATCAGATAGCGAGTATACCGATGGCTCTGTCTGATTTTCCAGAGCCTCGCAGTGATTCATGCCAGGTTAGCGGCTATTCAGCAGAGTTGTAATGTCGGCGTACGAACTCCAGCACCATTGGCATACGGCTAATAAAGTCTTCAAAGCTGTGGTTACCGCCGCCTTCAGTCCACGAAGGACAATCGCGGTAAAGCTGCGCAGCCTGGCGATAATCCAGTGTTTCATCACCGGTTTGCAGTAATAGCAACAAATTTTCCGATCGTTGAAGCGGATCAATATTCAGCGCCTGAAGCTGACGAATATGCTCCATGGTCAGCTCATGCACTTCACCCGTATAAAAATGAGTGTTCGGACCAAGATAATCGGCGAATAACTCGAATGGTCTGACTGCCGGATTGATCAGCGCGGCCGGAAGACCATACATTTCCGCCAGATACGTTGCGTAAAACCCGCCTAAAGAACTGCCGATCAGGTATACCTGTTCATGATCCTGTTGCAGCTGATGCAGAGTTTGCTCGGCCAGTGCAATGGCAGCGGCTGGCTCGAATGGTAATGCCGGAATCACCAGCTCTGTGGCCGGTAAATGTTCAAAATAGGACACAAGCTGCCGTGCCTTCTGAGACTGCGGCGAACTCAGAAAACCATGTAAATAAAGACAAGCACTCAAGAGAATTCCTCAGACGTTGGCGCGTTAATAGCCTTTAACGGAATAATCGACTTCAAACTCGATGCCTTCAACCCGACTAACCGCGGTGTCAATCGAGCCATCCGGGTTCAAATCTAACCAGCGATAGCCAGGGGCAACCTGATCAATCGAGAAATCTTCAGTTTTGGGTTCGAACTGAATGCAGGTTGACGGGGTGGACATCAACCGCACATCCCCGCGCATCTGGTCACTGTCCTGGTGAACATGCCCCCATAATACGGCGCGCACATTTTTATGCTGGTCAATCACGCGCCACAATTCATCAGCGTTTTTAACGCCAATGGTATCGATCCATTTGCAGCCCATATCAATCGGATGATGGTGGAAACAGACCAAGGAGTGGAGGTCCGGACGCTCAGATAAAGCTTGCTGCAACAGATCCAACTGATCCTGCTCCAGATAGCCATGTACTTTTGTCACGACCTGAGAGTTCAGCATAATGATCTGCCAATGGGAGGTGCGGATTACCCGATCGAGATGCTCGTATCCGCGGGCAGCCTCAATCATGTTTTCCGGGTAATCGTGATTACCCTCGAGCCAGAAAGACGGGCAATCAAACGGGCGCAGTTCATTCTGCAAGTGGTGATAAGCCTGAAGAGAGCCATCTTGAGATAAATCGCCGGTAACCAGAAAAGCATCAATAACGTCACGCTGATTGCGCACAATATCAAGCACACACCGCAGGCTGTGCAGCGTCTTCATACCTAATAAGTGACCATCTTCCGGACCGTTCAGATGCGTATCGGTTATCTGAACCAATCGGACCGGCCCATCTATATTCAGCGCAAACAAATCGCACTCACTCCCTTTTATGGTAGTCACTTCCACTTTAAACCGAGCCGCCACAACACAACAGGGATCAAGTTCACAAAAACTTACTTCAGTCACCTTAATTAACGGCTTTTCACACTGGATACCGGCCTGAAACGGTCATTACTCCGGTTACGACAGGTCCGGGGTGAATGCAAACGGCGTATCGATATGACCGTATTGTAAGCAATGATCCAGCCAGTCGGCCAGGAAGCGATTCAATTGTAATTTCTCGTCTGGCATCCGCATGGTTGGGTTAGGATACTGATAGCGCCCTTCAAACCGCTTTTCATTCTGATAGCTTAGCACCTCTGCCATATTTGCATCATGGTAGAGACGCACCTGCATTCTTGGCGGCTGAATCCACTCTGGGCTCAATCCCTGCTGGATAATCTGTAGCATCGTGGTGTATGGGTGAACCTCTTCAACCCGCATGATGATGCGCGCCTGATGATCACCGACATTACTGATGACGAACGCACGCTCGCTGCCCGCTTCCATTTCAGGAAACAGTTTAAAAAAGCGCATGTAGTTTTTCTCCGCAAGGGTCGATAACTCCTGCAAATCGGGCACATAACGTTTTTTGCGCAACAATTTTTTACTCCGAATCGTATTGCATAGAGATTACTATCCGCAGACTAACGAAAGGCCCAGACCAGTGCCAGACAAAGAATAAATTCAGCTAAATGTCAGCCTTTCTATACCTCTTTAGTCGCTAAGATCTCGGCTTTATGAATTTTCAGCCACTGCAACGCCATAATGGTCGCAGCATTATTAATTTCACCCGTGATAACCGCCTGATAAGCCTGATCAAAATCGAGCGTATGCAAACGGATATCTTCATTCTCCTGCCCCAACCCGTGGATTCCACCAACGCCCTCACTGTTGATGAAACCGCAATACAGCTGAACCCACTCACTGGTGCCACCTGGAGACACCCAGTAATTACAAATCGGCATTAGTTTGTAAAACTGGCAGCCGGCTTCTTCTTCCGTTTCACGAACGGCAACGTCTTCATAAGATTCGCCCGGCTCAACCATACCAGCGACCAACTCCAGCACCCATGGAGTACGCTCATCTGCCAAGGCACCAATGCGAAACTGCTCTGCCAACACAACACAATCTTTATCCGGGTCGTATAGCAGTACACCAACGGATTCGCCGCGTTCAAATAATTCACGGGTGAAATTGTTCGTCCAGCTTCCATCAAAGCGCTTATGGCGTAGCACAAGAGTATCAATTGCAAAAAAACCATTAAATGACCGTTTCTTACTTACGATCTCGACTTGCTCCTGACTATACTGAGGCTCAGTCAGTACTGAAGTTTGCTTTGGTTTCATAACCTGACCTGAAAAATGTTGTAGAAATTGGAATATTACCTTAACCGGCATTTTATTGAGAAACTGCACAGTCTGTTATTATGAGTGGAACAATAACCGCAATTTGTGCGACATTTAATCTGTTAAAATCAACGAAATTTCATTCACCTGGCTGCCGAAGGCCCGACTAATATGAAGAAACTACTGACTCTGAGCGTTGCAATCCTGGCTTCCAGCCTGACCAATGCAGCCGACCTTAGCACCATCTATCAACAAGCAGCCAGCAACGACGCTGAGATTGCTGCGGCTCGCGCCACTCGGGAAGCCAGTGGTTACGGTGTCGGCGCAGCTCGGGGGGCCTTATTGCCGAATGCCAATCTGAGTTACTCAATCAATAACATTGATGTTGAAAACAGTGAGATAACCTCTCCGGGTGCTTCGAAAGATAAAGATTACACACAAGAAACTTTTGAAGTATCAGCCTCCCAGACTCTGTTCAACCTGAACTCTTGGTATACCTATCAGGCCGCTAGCGCTGGCGACGATGCCGCAGCTCGACAATTACAATTGGCCGAACAACAATTACTGACCCGTACAGCAAAAGCGTACTTTGATGTGTTACGTGCCCAAGACAACCTCTCTGCGGCACAAGCCGAAGAGAAAGCGGTTAAGCGCTCGCTGGAGCAAACCAAGCAACGCTTCGATGTTGGCTTGATTGCCATTACCGATGTACATGAAGCTCAGGCAGGGTATGACCTTTCCTACGTCAACCTGCTGGGGCAGGAAGCCAGTCTGGATATCAGCTACGAGGCGCTGGAGCAATTAACCGGTCAACGTTTCGATAACGTATCTCCACTGCGCGCCGAAGTTGCAATGGAAATGCCGGAACCTGTGACCGTTGATGCCTGGGTAGAATCCGGTCTCGCCAAGTATGCAGGCCTACGCTTGGCAGAAGCCAATAAAAACAGTGTGCGCCTGCAGCGTAATGCTACCCGCTCGAATCATCTTCCCAAAGTTGACTTAGTTGCTCGCTACACCGAAGGCAGCCAACCGTTTTTCAATAACGATTCAGTCTACAACCAAACCACCAAAGTAATCGGTGTACAGGTGTCTGTTCCTTTGCTCGCTGGCGGCTCTTTATACAGCCAGAGCAAGCAGGCCGCTAAACAATATGCAGCCGCAGAATACAATCTGGAAAGCGAGCGTCGCAGTACGAAACAGAATATTCGTAGCTTGTTCCGTAAAGTTAAAACCGATGTGTTAAATATCAAAGCGCGCAAACAAGCGATTGTGTCTGCAGAGAGCGCACTGGAAGCAACTCAAACCGGTTATAAAGTGGGTACCCGTAACATCGTAGAAGTGTTAAATGCCCAGCGTAATCTTTTCCAGGCGCAACGTGATTACGCGAATGCCCGTTACGATTACATCGCTAACCTGTTAAACCTGAAGTTCTATGCCGGCACTCTGAATGAGAACGACATTACAGTGCTGAATGGCTGGTTGGCTAATAACTGACAATAAATCATCAGTAAAAAACGGGACCTTGAGTCCCGTTTTTTTTGATTATTCGTAACATAAACCAGACACCTCTATCGCCACATAACTCCCGTTATAATGCCGCCATCCAGCTTGAAATCAATTTCTGAGTTAGATGTTGTGAGCCAGCAAAGTCAGGTCGTTTCTTGTTTAATGAAGCGTTGCATATGGAAGATGCCAAAAATAAAAATCTGCAACGCATCTGAAGCCGGATTAGTACTCCGATCTTTGAGCGCAACCCAGAAGTAAACCACCTCCAACACATGAATCCCGGCTACCGCTAATGCAATGGTCGGTAATAAGCCCAACCAATCCTGCCAACCCTGAACCCAGGCAATAACGGCCAGTAGCCAGAACACCAAAGTGACAATTTTATTCATCATTAACATTATAGGAGTACCTTGTTTGATTGCTTCTGTTTCATTACCGAGCACATTGCCTCAAGTAATTTCGCCCGCCTAGGTGCAATAGCGTCAACCTTGCGCTCACTATCATCCCGGGTGCTGACTCAGCACAAGACATTCGCCAGCCAGCTGGGTAAAATGCCTGCAATTTCCATTTTGCTCGCCCTGTGGTCAATACAGGCCAGCGACCAGCAGAGAAGGTCAGCATGTCAGACAACAAGACTCACTTTGGTTATCAAACTGTTGATACTGAGAAGAAACAGGCCATGGTGGCCGACGTGTTTCACTCAGTAGCTGCGAAATACGATGTAATGAACGACCTGATGTCGTTTGGTATTCATCGTCTGTGGAAGCGCATCACCATTGATATGAGTGGTGTCCGCCCAGGCGACAAAGTACTGGATCTGGCAGGTGGTACCGGTGATCTGACGAAAAAGTTCTCTAAGATCGTTGGACCAGACGGCGGTGTGGTATTAGCCGATATTAACTCGTCGATGCTGAACGTGGGTCGCGACCGCCTGACCGACCAGGGTTATGTGGGCAATATTGAATACGTTCAGGCCAATGCGGAATGTCTGCCATTTGAAGACAATACCTTCGATGTCATTACCATTGCCTTTGGTCTGCGTAATGTCACTGATAAAGACAAAGCCCTGCGTTCCATGACGCGCGTGCTGAAGCCAGGCGGCCGTTTGTTGGTGCTGGAATTTTCCAAGCCGACCAATCCGCTGATGAGCAAAGCCTACGATTTGTACTCTTTCACTGCATTGCCATTCATGGGCAAAGTTGTTACCAACGATTCTGAAAGCTACAAGTACCTGGCCGAATCCATTCGCATGCATCCGGATCAGGAGACTCTGAAAAGCATGATGGCAGAAGCCGGCTTAGTGCGCTGTTCTTACCATAATATGACCAGTGGTGTGGTTGCTCTGCACCGTGGTATCAAACCGTAGCGGATGCCCATGTTTGAATCGCTGTTAACCAGCCTGAGCAACAATATGATGCTGTCTCAGGCCGTATTGTTACCCGCGGAATTATCGGTTAATCAACTGCTACAGCATGACGGTGCAGCGCTGAAAACCATCGCCGCGGACTCAGGTTGTTTGGTCTGCATTGAGGTTAATGACTTCACTCCGCTTTATGTACGGCTATTGGATAGTGGTGTGAGTTTCAGCTTCGATAATGCCGCGACGGCTGATGTCATTATGCGAGGCTCACTGACCGATTTTATTGCCCTGGCGAAAGCCGATAACAAAGCCAATCAGCTGATTAACAGCGGCATTGATATGGACGGCGATACTGAGCTGTCGATTCGCCTGACCAAAGTCGTGCAAAATCTCGATATCGACTGGGAAGCACTGATTCAGCCGCTGACCGGCAGCATGATGGCGCATCATATTGGCCAGCATGTACGCAACCTGATGAAGTGGCATAAGTCCACTGGTGACAGCTATCAGATGGCCGCCAAAGATTATCTCGAAGACGAGGCACAGCTGGTCACGCCAGAGCCCTTGCTGGCAGAGTTTGCCGATCAGGTTGACGAATTACGCCTTGCCAGCGACCGATTGCAGGCACGCCTGGATGTGTTAGTCGCCAAACGCGCTATAAAGTCACAACAAACCCGTCAGCAGGATGGTCAGTGCGATTCACCTGCAGACCCGTCTTAATTTATTTCAGGGCTTTCCTTTATGGCCAACCTATGGCGACTGTGGAAAATTCTTTTTATTTTCACTAAATACCGCCTCGACAGTCTGGTACCGGTTGAGCAACTGCCATTATCACTGCGGATTGCACTATGGCTGGCGCCCTGGCGCTTAAATCCGGTACCAAGCAAACTGAGCCGCGGTGCACGATTGCGTTTAGCGCTGGAATCTCTGGGTCCGATTTTCGTTAAGTTTGGTCAGATCCTGTCGACCCGCCCGGACTTAATTCCGGACGATATTGTGTCCGAGTTGCGTCGCTTACAGGATAATGTACCGCCGTTTGATAACAACCAGGCCATCGCCGTGATTGAAGATCAACTGGGTAAAAAAATACACGATCTGTTTTCAGAATTCTCCGTCGAACCCCTCGCGTCTGCGTCTATTGCTCAGGTACATGTCGCTCGTTTGCCACAAGACAGCGGCCATGGCGACCTCGAAGTTGTGGTAAAGGTTGTACGTCCTGGTATCGAACACACCATCGAACGAGACCTGCAATTGCTCGAGCTGATGGCGCGTATGCTGGTGAAGTACTCTGTTGATGCGCGACGCCTGAAACCATTGGAAGTGGTCGAAGACTATCGCCACACCATTTATGGCGAATTAAACCTGCAAATCGAAGCATCCAATGCGACCCAGTTAAAACGTAATTTTGAAGATTCTGACTCTCTGTACATGCCAGAAATATTCTGGGAATACACCCGCAGTAAAGTCATGGTGAGCGAGCGTATCTATGGCATTCCCGTTGCCGATATCGCGGCGCTGAATGCTCAGAATACGGATATGAAATTATTGGCAGAGCGTGGTGTTGAAATCTTTTTCACCCAGGTATTCCGGGACAGTTTCTTCCACGCCGATATGCACCCGGGTAATATTTTCGTTTCTCGTGAAAACCCGTCGTCACCCAGATACATCGCCATTGATTGTGGTATCGTTGGTACTCTCACCGAAGAGGATCAGCATTATCTGGCGATGAACCTGCTGGCATTTTTTAATCAGGATTATCATCAGGTTGCGCAGCTGCATATTGATTCTGGCTGGGTTCCACCCACCACCAAAGTCCATGAATTCGCCGCTGCGATCCGCAGCGTATGTGAGCCAATATTTGATAAACCTCTGGCCGAGATCTCTTTTGGTCAGGTGTTAATCCAGCTATTCAGCACCGCCCGTCGCTTTAATATGGAAGTGCAGCCACAGTTGGTGCTGCTGCAAAAAACCCTGCTGAATATTGAAGGTCTCGGTCGTCAGCTTTATCCACAGCTGGATTTATGGACGACTGCAAAACCGTATCTGGAACGCTGGATGCGCGATCGCTTTGGACCGAAAGCCGCCTTTAAAGAACTGAAGCGTCAGCTCCCTGGCTGGATCGAAAAAGCACCTCAGATTCCCGGACTGGTACACGGCGCCCTGTCGCGCCTGAATCACATGGACGAAAACCAGCAGGCCTTGCAGTCAGAGCTCACTCAGCTGCGACTCGAACTGGAAAAACAAAGTCAGAAAAAACGTCATCATATTCTTGGTGGGCTGACCACCGGCCTGGGGTTGTTCCTGTGGTGGCAAACTTATGTCCTCGGGCTTCCTGAAATAGCAGGTCTGAGCGTGGCCGGTGCAGGCCTGTTGTGGCTGCTGATTAAATCCTGATGCCATACTCGGCTTAGCCGCTTGATTGTTATTCCATCATGCTGGCAGATAACTTCCGCATTTGATCGCCTTGGGGTATCCTGCATCACCTGATTTTCCTCTTTTGCTACCCATAATTAGCAAAAGAGCCTGCCGTAGTCGCTGCAGTAACAGAGCAAGAGAACACAATGAGCAACTGGTTAGATGCTGTGAAATGGGATAGCGATGGTTTAGTGCCAGCAATCGCCCAGGATCATAAAAGTGGTCGCATTCTGATGATGGCCTGGATGAACCGCGAGGCGCTGGAGCTGAGCGCACAGGAAAACCGCGCGATTTACTATTCCCGCTCGCGCCAGAAGCTATGGCGTAAAGGCGAGGAGTCCGGCCATGTCCAACAACTGCATGAACTGCGCCTCGATTGTGATGCTGATGTCATTGTGATGCAGGTTGAACAGGTTGGTGGCATTGCCTGCCATACTGGCAGAGAAAGCTGTTTTTATCAGGTGTATGAAAACGGCCAGTGGATTGCCACCGAACCGGTGTTAAAAGACCCGAAAGATATTTATTAAGCTAGAACCAACATTCACTGAGTTAATGAAACTGAAACAGCTATGAGCGATATTCTCTCTGCTTTGGGCGATATTCTGGAAGAGCGCAAAGGCGCCTCCAAAGATTCCTCTTATGTAGCCAGCCTTTATCACAAAGGCTTGAACAAGATACTGGAAAAAGTCGGCGAAGAAGCCACTGAAACCATTCTGGCCGCTAAAGACGCAGAAATCAGCGGCGATAACAAAGATGTGATCTACGAAACCGCCGATTTGTGGTTTCATAGTCTGGTAGCACTGGCGAAGCTGGATGAGCGCCCGGAAGTGGTGCTCGAAGAACTGGCGCGTCGTTTTGATATTTCCGGGCTGGAAGAAAAAGCGTCCCGTACAGCAAAAGATTAAAACAGTGGATTCGTATGAGCTCACTCACCGATTGTTTGTTCTGTAGCATTGTTGCCGAAGAGATTCCGGCCAAGATTGTATATCAGGATGAACGATTGATGGCGTTTCACGATATTGCCCCAAAGGCAGAAACCCATTTATTGGTGATTCCGAAGCGCCATATTGAGAATCTGAACGACCTCAGCCACAGAGATGCGGAACTGATGTCACACCTGATGCTGAAAATACCTGAAATTGCAGCGCAGCAGGGGTTAACGGGTTTCCGTACTGTCACCAACACAGGTATTGAAGGTGGCCAGGAAGTCTTTCATATGCATTTTCATATTCTCGGCGGTAAACGCCTGCCGGGATTTTAAACGATTGAATAAACTCATCAGAGTAGAAAAATAAGAGGTAATCCCATGCTAAGTGGTATCAGCATCTGGCAACTGTTAATCGTTCTGGCCATCGTCATCATGATTTTCGGTACGAAAAAACTGCGTTCACTGGGTGGTGACTTAGGTGGTGCGGTCAAAGGCTTTAAGAAAGCCATGAATGATGAACCCGCCGAGAAAAAAGACGAAGAAGCAAAAAACCTGACCCACGAGAAAGGTGAAGCGCTGGAAAAAGACGCGGATTTTACGGAAAAAGCCGCTGAGAAGACTGCCGAAAAGAACGATAAGCAAGATAAAGCCTGATGTTCGACATTGGTTTTCTTGAGCTGATGGTGGTTGCCATCCTGGGCCTTCTGGTACTGGGACCGGAGCGACTGCCTAAAGCGGCACGCAGCCTCGGGCTGATGATTGGTAAAGTGCGTCGTACCATGAGCAACATCCAGGACGATCTGGAGCGCCACGCTCGTACCGAAGAGTTGCGGGAAAAACTGAAAGACCCGTATGCAACCTTTATGGACGACGATCAAACAGAAAAAATGGCTGCCAGTGCGACTGAGAGCAAAAACGAAGACGCCAGCGACCAGCCAGCTGCTAACGAATCCAAACCTTCATGAGCGATCAGGAACAACCCCTCGTTACCCATTTGGTGGAATTGCGTAACCGCCTGCTGAAATCTGTTTTAGTGGTGCTGACGCTATTTCTGGGTATGTTTTATTTTGCCAACGATCTGTATCTGATCCTGGTTGAACCACTATCGACACTGCTGCCTGACACGGGCAACATGATTGCAACCGGTGTTGCATCCCCCTTTTTAGTCCCCTTTAAAATGACGCTGGTACTGGCCGTTTTATTATCAATACCGTTTATTCTGTTTCAGATCTGGTCGTTTATCGCCCCGGGTCTGTATCAACATGAAAAGCGATTTGGAATTCCTTTACTGATTTCTTCAGTGATTTTGTTTTATGCCGGTATCGCTTTCGCTTATTACGTGGTGCTGCCACTGGTGTTTGGTTTCTTTACCGCCGCCGGACCGGAAGGTATTTCATTTCTGCCGGATATCACCAATATCCTCAACTTTATTCTCAAGATATTTTTTGCCTTTGGTATCGCTTTTGAAATTCCGATTGCGACCTTCCTGATGGTATTAACCGGTATGACGACGGTAAAGTCTCTGGGCGAAAAGCGTCCGTATATCTTCCTCGGCTGTTTTGTTGTCGGCATGCTGGTAACACCGCCGGATGTAATCTCCCAAACGGTACTGGCGCTGCCGATGTACTTATTATTTGAAATTGGCGTATTGTTCTCGCGTACTGTAAAGAGTCGGGGCGACGATGAAGGAGAAGAAGAGAACTCCATCGCACCGTAAGCTAATTTATGTACCGATGAATGTCGCTACTGAAAAAGCCCGCTCAGTTGTACTGCAGCGGGCTTTTTTGTGGTCCGTTCCAATAACGAGTCAGACATGGATCGGTTTACCGCTTACAGGATCAATATAATCCAGCGATGGCCCCTGATACTGATTCAGAATCAGTTGCACGGTTTGCTCACCATACTGGTCAAACCAGAACTTACCGAGGTCACGAATACGCTGAATATTCTCTGAAGTGACACAATCCATCGCCTGAACCGGTGGATTAGCTAAACCCGGTTGCTTCACCAGCTCACTGTTCACCCGGATATAATTACCCGGCTTGCACAAAGTTAACGCCTGATAAGCAGCAATACGCTGGTCAGATAATATATCGATAATCTGTCCCTTTAATGCCCACTGAATAGCACCCCACTTCTGAGACACTTTACCGTTTAATGGCTCGGTTAAATAACCGGTACCAATCGACAACACCCGTAAGTCATCAACGGCGGTCTGAAACCATCTTTTGGCTTCGGCAATGGCACACATGGTCGGGTTATTAGCAATCACACCACCATCAATGAGCCAGGCCTGCTGATTATTAATATTCAGCTCGGCGGTTGGGAAATACGTCGGCGCTGCTGACGTCGCATCAACAACCTGTCGGCATGACATCGAACGATGTGCTGCATTGGTCGATTTAATGACAAGCGGTTTACGGTTATGTATGCCGTAAGTCACCACCAGAGCCGCTTTATCTGACCTAACATCGCCTAAATAGGCATCACCCAATATCTGATTTAATACATCGAGTTTACCGGCGCGGGTATATTTGGGTCGTAGAATACCGGGAACAAAAGGCCAGCGACTGCTTTTTGAGAATAACGTCTGCGCCGTATGACCACCATGCAACTCATCAATTTCTTCCATGCTTTTGTCGGTCGTTGCCAATGCCAAAGCGATGGTGCCACCAGCGCTGGTACCAGCAAAAAAATCGACTTCATCGCGCAGGTTTCTTCCCTCACGTTTTAGTTCTTTCTCCACACGGGTTAAGAACTCAGTGGTGGCGGCCCCACGAACGCCACCACCGTCGAGGGATAAAATCAGTTTAGTCATGCTACCTTCCCTGGCCAACGTTAATTAATGCGCCTGATCCCAGTTATCACCAATACCCGCGTCAACCAATAGCGGCACTTTTATTTCGGCCGCTTCCTGCATTTTCTGCTGCAATTCTGCGGCAAAGGCATCAGCCTGATCCTCACGTACTTCGAGAATCAGTTCATCGTGTACCTGCATCAACATCCGCGCATCAAAACCGGATTCAGGCAACCAATCAGCCACTTGAATCATTGCACGTTTGATAATGTCCGCAGCGGTTCCCTGCATCGGTGCATTAATCGCGGTACGTTCTGCGTGCTGGCGACGAGGTGCATTTTTGGCACGAATATCCGGCAGATATAGACGGCGGCCAAAGATGGTTTCAACGTAGCCTTTTTCTTTCGCCGTTTCGCGGGTGTTATCCATATAGGCCTGTACCCCAGGGTAACGCTGAAAATACAGATTCACATAGTCCTGCGCCTCACCACGACCAATACCCAGTTGTTTCGCCAGACCAAAAGCCGACATGCCGTAAATTAAACCGAAGTTAATCGCCTTGGCACTGCGACGCTGGTTATCGGTAACGTCATCTTCACTGACACCAAACACTTCAGCAGCCGTTGCACGGTGAACATCGCGGTTTTCATTGAAGGCATTTAATAAACCTTCATCACCGGATAAATGCGCCATAATACGCAGTTCAACCTGGCTATAATCTGCAGCCACCAGCTTATAACCTTCAGGGGCAATAAATGCCTGACGGATACGACGGCCTTCTTCACTTTTAATCGGAATATTCTGCAGGTTAGGGTCCGTGGAAGATAACCGTCCGGTCGCGGCAACCGCCTGATGATACGACGTATGTACCCGGCCTGAGCGACTATTAACCATTAATGGCAGTTTATCGGTATAGGTGCTTTTTAATTTCGCCAGCCCACGGTGTTCGATAATAATTCGTGGCAGTTCAAATTCTTCCGCCAGCTCCACCAGCACTTCTTCTGCTGTAGACGGTGCACCTTTAGGCGTTTTTTTACGAACCGGTAATTCCAGTTTTTCGAACAGGATAACGCCCAGCTGTTTTGGTGACGCCAAATTAAATACTTCGCCCGCCACATCGTGGGCCTGCTGCTCCAGTTGCTGCAGTTTCTGTTCAACCTCAGCACTTTGCTGGTGTAATAAATCGCCGTCGATTAAAGCACCGGTTTCTTCCATACCAAACAATACCGGCATGGCACCCATTTCGATATCGGTGAATACCTTACTCAGTGATTCTTCTCGCTGCAGTTTCGGCCACAAGGTCTGGTGCAGGCGCAAAGTGATATCGGCATCTTCTGCCGCATAAGGGCCAGCCACATCGATATGAATCTGATTGAAGGTTTTTTGTTTCGCACCTTTACCAGCAACGTCTTCAAAACTGATGCATTTATGCCCCAGATACTTCAATGCCAGGCTATCCATATCATGACGGGTTGCGACAGAATTCAACACATAAGATTCTAGCTGAGTATCAAACGCGACGCCTTTAAGCTGAATATCGTAATTAGCCAATACGTGCATATCGTATTTCATATGCTGGCCAACTTTTTTCTGGTTCTTATCTTCGAGAATCGGTTTTAGCTGCGTCAATACTGCGGCACGATCCAGCTGCGTTTTACCTTCCGGCAGACAATCATCATCGTGCGCTAAGGGTACATATGCGGCTTTTCCTGCTTCCACAGCAAAAGACACACCCACAATTTCAGCGTCTTTATAATTTAGCGACGTGGTTTCGGTATCGAAGGCAAATAATTCAGACGCTTTCAGCGTTTCCAGCCAGCGATCGAGTTCAGCCTGGTCAAAAATAACGTCGTAGTCGCCTTCTATTTTTTCCGGCAACACATCGTCATCACCATCAACAGCAACAGAAGCGCCAGTCGAAGCAGCAGAGCCACTGGTAGACGATTTATCAGCACCACCACTGAGTTCAGCCGTCCAGGCTTTGAATTCGAAGTGTTGGAAGATTTCCAGTAGCTTGTCGTGATCAGCTGCAGTGGCAACCCATTCCTGCAATGGTTTTTCTAATTCCACATCACATTTAATGGTCGCTAATTGTTTGGATAGAAATGCCTGCTCTTTATGTTCCTCCAAACGTGGCGCCAGCGTTTTTGCACCACGGAAACTTAAGGTTTTAACCTCATCCAGATTGGCATAAACATCTTCCAGACTGCCTAAACCGGCAATCAGGCCAACGGCCGTTTTTTCGCCCACTTTCGGCACACCAGGAATGTTATCGACTTTATCGCCCATCAACGCCAGATAATCGATAATAAATTCCGGACCAATACCAAACTTCTCTTTCACACCTTCTACGTCCATAAACGTGTCGGTCATGGTATTAATCAGAGAGACGTGTTCGTTCACCAGCTGGGCCATATCTTTATCGCCGGTGGACACAATCACTTCTCGTTTCAATTCGGTTGCCTGGGCTGCCAGCGTGCCAATCACGTCATCCGCTTCCACGCCATCGACGATTAATAATGGTAAACCCATGGCGTGAATGATGTTGTGGATCGGTTCGATCTGCTCACGCAGCTCTTCCGGCATCGGCGGACGGTTGGCTTTATATTCGCCATACATATCATTACGAAACGTTTTGCCCTTGGCATCAAACACCACCACTACTTCAGACTCTGGATAGTCCTTCTGCAACCGTTTGATCATACTGATCACACCTTTAATGGCATTGGTATACAGACCTTTGGAATTGGTCAGCAGGGGAATCGCATGGAAGGCTCGGAACAGGTAAGAGGAACCATCAACAAGAATGACAGGCTGAGACATGATATTCATCAAATCCTTAGTTAGTCTTTTATCAGAACGTATCGAATTGGTGTAAACAGGCCCGGCAACGCGATACACTGGCATTAATTCAAATGCGAGTAGTCTACCATGACGTTTACCAAAACACTGGCGCTTGCCACCGCTTTGTACGCATCCCTGTTCAGCCTGAATGTCATGGCTGCAGACCAGGCCGGAGAAACCGTCACCATCCGTAATGATGGCGATAACACCTACTATGAGTTTCGGGTGAACGGTAAAGTCAGCGAGATTAAAGTGGTGCCTAAAATCGGTAAACCGTATTACCTGATTCCGACCCACGAAGAAGATGGCGACTTTATGCGCAAAGATAACCCGGAGATGCGGGTACCGAGCTGGGTCATCTTTCGCTGGTAATCCCCCGCTGGCAGCCGTATCTGACGACCCCTTGTTGGGGTGCTTAAATAACGAAGTTTTAAAATATGTCCGTATATACCCCACTCACTCAGCCACAGGTTGAAGCTTTTATGTCGGCTTTTACACTGGGTGAACTGCAAGGCTACCAAGGCATCGAAGCTGGCGTAGAAAATACCAACTTCTTTGTGAACACCTCACAAGGTGAGTTTGTACTTACTTTGTTCGAGCAACATCAATACGACGAAGTGCGTGAGTTGGTCACCCTGGCCCATCACCTCGGCCAGGCTGGCCTTCAGGTACCGGCACCGTTAGAGGATAAGCAAGGACAGTGGTTACATACGCTGGAAAATAAACCGGCCATCTTGTGTAAACGCCTGCCCGGAGAACACATCGAACAACCAACAGAAGCCCACTGCTATGCCATTGGCGCCGCTCTGGCTGAGTTGCACCTGGCGGCACAGAGTCTTGAGCAAAGCCGCCCGGATGATCACGGTCTGGAGTGGGCCAGCACGATGCTGGATGAACTGGCGGACGATTTATCGGCAGCAGAACAATCATTGCTCGCCGACGAAGTACAGTGGCAGCAGGCCCATCAGACTCAATGGCAAAGACTGCCAACAGGCTGGATCCATGGCGACCTGTTCCACGACAACGCTTTATTTGTTGCCGGCAGCGATCAGGTCGGCGCAATACTCGATCTGTATCACGCCAGTTCCGGTGCATTACTGATGGATCTTGCCATCATCGCTAACGACTGGTGCTGCGATAAACAAGGCAACTGGATCGGCGACAAACAACAGTCTTTGCTCGACGGCTACAGCTCAGTGCGGCCATTGACGGAAGCCGAGCTGGCAGGCTGGAATCAGGCGTTGCGCGCTGGCGCGCTGCGTTGGTGGGTCGGTCGTCTTGCTAATCGTCGTAAGCAACAGCGCTCTGGTGCGAAAATGACTGCGATCAAAGATCCTGGTGAATACCAGGCTAAGCTGGAAAAGCACCGTATCTGACGCGTCAGACATTAATCCGGAAGACACAAAAAAGCCGCGGCAAACTCATCAGTTGTCGCGGCTTTTTTGTATCAGGTACGTATCCGGAGCGAATTAACGACCAGACATAAACTTGATCGCTGCCATCAATTCATCATCGGAGCAATCAGCACAGTTACCCTTAGGTGGCATCGCATTGATCCCTTTGATTGCCAACGCCAGAGACTCATCAATACCTTTCGCCAGACGTTCATCCCACGCCGCTTTGTCGCCGTTTTTCGGCGCGCCCAGAATACCAGCGCCATGACACGCAGTACATGCGCCGTTGTATACTTCTTCACCAGAGCGAGGGCCTGAAGCGACCACTGCAGCGCCGCCACACTCAGCACCAATACACACTTCGCCAACTGGCTTGATGCGTTCACGAATCTTGTCGATCTGAGCCTCGGTGGTAGCGAAGGTTTGCGCCGCTACCAAAGCAGCTGCAGCCATAATCAAAGCTTTCAGTTGTTTCACGGAAGTGTCCTCTCATAAGCCGCTGACGGCCAACACATTTTTTTAATCGTAAGGTTAAAATCGCCGGGCATTATAACGGCATTTTGTAGGGGTTTAAATTCTGATCGGAGAGAAACCACGGATCAGACTCAAAAGATCGGGAATTTGTCGACAAATTCTGTAATTGGATCTGGAGCAAGTGGTCAGCTGTGGTTAAGCTGGGTCGGGCAAGATAGCGAAACCAGTTAACAGGGAAGTGCAGATGAAACGCCGTCAATTACTGAAATTATTGCCCACCGCCAGTGCCATCCTGGCTCTTCAACCCGCCTTAAGCCGGGCTGAGAGCGAATTTGAGCGTTACAAACGTCAGCAGCAGGCGGGAGTGGACAAAATTAAAAATGAATGGAAGCGATATCGCAAAAATTACCTGCTTGCGTACCGTGACTACAAGCGCAAAATTGGTGCTGTTTGGGCCGATCCGGAGCTGTCGAACCGAACCGAGTGGGTCGACTACAGTGATAACCTGAAAACCAAGCGGGTAATAGACTTCAAGAGCAATGAAATACGTATTTCGTTCGCTAATACCGAAAGCGCCAAAGTCAGTGAGGATGCCATTCGCAAAGAGTTTGACAAGGTGATTCGTGCCACCATCGGTGACTCGTATCAGCGCGATCCGGTATTGACGCAGACGACCGGGCAGAAAGCCCCGCAAGCGCCTCAGACGGTGAGCCAGATCAGTCAGGATCAGGCCCAGACATTACTTGCTAAAGCCAAGCGCCAGCAACAGAAAACCCGCAAAGGCGATGTTGTCATCGTCACCATCCCATTAAAAGCCGATGCCGTGCCTGAGCGAGCACGCGGTTATCTGCCAACCGTGAAACAAGCAGCCAATAAGTGGGGCGTACCAGTGCCACTGGTTCTGGCTATCATGCAAACAGAATCCTCTTTTAACCCAATGGCGCGCAGCCACATTCCAGCCTTTGGCCTGATGCAGATTGTACCCGCCAGCGCCGGGCGTGATGCCAGCAAACATGCGTATGGTAGGGAGCGCTTACTGTCGGGTCAGGAGCTGTTCCAACCACAAACCAATATTGAGCTGGGATGTGCCTATCTCAACCTGCTCGATAAACGCTACCTGAGAGCGGTGAAAGATCCACAAAGCCGCCTTTACTGCGCGATTGCTGCCTACAACACCGGTGCTGGTAATGTTGCCCGTGCGTTTACCGGCAACACCTCGGTCAGCTCAGCTGCAAAAAAGATTAACCTGATGACACCACCTCAGGTATACGCGCACCTGCGCAAAAATCTGAAATACGAAGAGGCTCGCAACTACCTCTACAAAGTCACCAAGGTAATGCCAACGTACCAGGCTTAAGGGCGTTCTGACGGTGTGATAAAGCGGTTAATAATGGCTTCATAATGGCCGGATTCATGCAGATACTTAAGCCCGGCATCGAAGTCGTCGCGCCAGTCAGCGCGAACAAAAGCAACCTTGTAATGCGAGGGTGGAAACAGCTCAAAGCGTTGCACATCCGCATCGGTTGCAATGCGGACTTCCTGCTGACGATAGTAGTTAAAGATATTTTTATCCATAACCACCAGATCGATTCGCCCGGCATACAGCATAACGACCTGCTTCGCCTGCAAGGCTATCTCCTGATATTGTGGATTGTCACGGGCCATCGCGGCAAAATCGGCACCAAGATATTTACGGGCGTTCTGAAACGCAAGAATCGAATACGGTGCCAAATCCTCAATCCCAAAGATAGGAAAAGAACGTGACTTGAGGCTAATTGCCTGATTCTGATAGGTAATATGGGGCTGGGAGTAGAACACACCGTCACGGATACCAGAGTCTTCATTGACCGTCATCGCTGCATCGGTAAGCCCCTGCTCCAACATCGACAATACCCGCCAGAAAGGCACGTACACCGGCACCAGTTCATGGCCACGGTAAGCCAGCGACTCACGGACAATTTCCAACTCAATACCAGTATCCTGATCAGCGATGACATAAGGCGGTAACGCCAGACCAATCACCATAGAGATCTTTTCCGCAACAGCCGCAAACGGCGCGCAAAGCATTGCCATCAACATCAGAGTAAGGAACCGTTTCACAGCGCTTTCCTCCCATTTGCGATAAAGAGTAAACTTCCTCCAGTGTAGCTTGCATTGGCCAACAGTGCGGTTAGAGTTATGCTATTCATTACAGGAAACTGACGCTTATGAAAGCATCTTTGCTTGCTCTGCTTCTGATTGCGCCGCTTAGCGCGTGCACATTAAAAGTGGCAGCCCCGGAAAAACCCATCACCATTAACCTGAATGTAAAAATAGAACATGAAGTTCGGGTTAAAGTCGAAAAAGATCTGGAAAACCTGTTTGAAGAAGACAGCGATCTGTTCTGATAGCAGCATAAGGAATCACATTATGAAAAAAGTCACGTTGTTGGTCACTGCGCTGTTGCTCTCTGTCAGCAGCTGGGCGCTGGATCTGTCTCAGGCAAAAAGTCAAAACCTGGTTGGCGAAAAATCCAACGGTTACCTGGGGTTAATCGTCAGCAGTAATACCGCGGCAGCCGCTCTGGTTACCGACATTAACCGCAAGCGCAAAGCCAAGTATCAAAGCATTGCCAACAAGCAGAACACCCAACTGGCTAAGATCGAAAAAATTGCCGGTGAAAAATTAACCGCAAAAGCCAAAGCTGCAGGCCAGGCTTTTCAGAACGCCAGCGGCAGCTGGACCAAATAAGGAGTTCTAACATGGATATGAATACCATCATTGTGCTGGTTGTCATTGCTCTGTTGATTGTTTATGTCATCGGTATCTACAACAAGCTGGTGACTCTGAAAAATCGTTATGAAAATGGCTTTTCACAGATCGAAGTACAACTAAAGCGTCGTTATGACCTGATCCCGAATCTGGTTGAAACCGCGAAGGCTTATCTCAAGCACGAGAGTGAAACTTTGGAGGCCGTTGTTGCTGCGCGTAATGAAGCCGCAGCAGGTTTAAAAGCCGCCGCACAACACCCCGGCGCAGCAGACGCGATGCAGCAACTTGCCGGTGCAGAAGGTGTGCTAGCAAATGCCATGGGGAAACTGAATGTCACCATGGAGGCCTACCCGGATCTGAAAGCCAACCAGAATATGATGCAGGTGTCGGAAGAACTGAGCAGCACGGAAAATAAAATTGCCTTTGCCCGCCAGGCATTTAACGATGCCGTTACGGCATACAACACCTACCGCCAGTCTTTCCCGCCGGTATTCTTTGCCAGTAAATTTGGTCATCCGGTGGATGCCGAATTACTTGAGTTTGAAGACAGCGCTCAGATTCAGGCAGCGCCTAAAGTTTCTTTCTAACCTCTATTCCTCCCGGCTTCTGCCGGGAGATTATTCTTTGCTCCTGCTATTCAAGGTTTCCCTATGGATTTTTTCAGCCATCAGGATCAGGCAAGAAAACGCACTGGTCAGCTGGTCGTTTTATTCTCCTTCGCCGTAATTACATTGATCGTACTGCTGAATTTGCTGCTCGCTGCGGTATTTTGGTACAGCGACGGCCAATACATACGAAGTGGTGAGAATATTGTGCAGGCCATCCTTCACTATACGACACCAATGCTATGGGCACAGATTACGGGTGGTGTATTGGTGGTGATAGGGGGTGCCAGCCTGATTAAATGGCTGATGTTACGAGGTGGAGGAAAAACGATTGCAGAATCGTTAGGTGGACGGCTATTAACTCCAGATAGCCAGGAATTCTATGAAAAACGTCTGTTAAATGTCGTTGAAGAAATGGCCATCGCTGCCGGCATGCCGGTACCACCGGTATATGTTCTGCCAGATCACAGCATTAATGCTTTTGCAGCTGGCTACCAACCATCTGATGCCGTGATTGGTGTCACCAAAGGCTGTATGGAACAGTTAACCCGTAATCAGCTGCAAGGGGTAATCGCGCACGAATTCAGTCATATTTTTAATGGCGATATGCGTCTTAATATTCGCCTTATGGCAATTCTTTTTGGTATTTTATTTATCGGTATGATTGGCCGATTTATTTTTGAAGCCGCGTTACGTGGCGGTGGAAGCCGTCGCTCAAATAACGAAAAGAGTAATCCAATCCCCTTTCTGGCATTGGGTTTTGCTTTGATTATTATTGGTTATGGCGGCGTATTTTTTGGTAATTTAATTAAAGCTGCGGTCTCACGTCAGAGAGAATTTTTAGCCGACGCATCGGCAGTTCAGTTCACCCGTGATCCATCCAGTATCGGCGGTGCACTAAAAGTCATTGGACATGGTTCTGGTTCTGAAATTGCTTCACCGGAGCGAAATGAAACATCGCATTTATTTTTTGGTCAGGCACTACCATTTCGTTTTGGTTGGTTTCAGACACACCCTCCAATTGAAGAACGTATTCAGCGTGTTGATCAACATTGGGATGGTCAGTTCCTGGCGCCACAATCGCGTCAGCAGGCAGAGCAGGAATCTCCGGAGATTGCTCAACAAAGTAACCAGGCTGAAAAGTTCGCTGCGATTGCCGGAACCGTCGCTGCAGTCAGTTCTGTAATGAGCGATGCGCCAGACCAAATGCAAGCACAAACACACTCGTTAACTACCTCCAAACAAGCATTGCAAAAACTCACCGACGCGGCACATGAAACTTACAGTGCCAGAGCGCTGATTTTTGTCTTATTACTGGCCACCGATACACGCCTCGTACATGAGCAACAATTGGATATAATTCGTCAAAATCATGGCCAGGATTTATTCAAGAGTTGCTTACGCTTGCTGCAGCTAAGCAAAGAGATAAATGATAAAGAACGTCTGCCATTGGTGGAGAAGGCCATCCCGGCATTAAAACAATTATCGGCAGATCAATATCAGGACTTTCGCCGTACCATTGTTCAGCTAGCCAAAGCCGATGGTGAAATCGATATTTTTGAATGGTGTTTATATCGTCTGATTTTACGTTATCTCGAACCAACATTTGAGGAAGTAAAACCGGTTAAAGCAAAACACAGTAAGCCAGAAAAACTTTACCCGGAATTAGCCGTAGTGCTGTCATATCTGGCACATTATGGTCACGATTCACAGCAAGATGCTGTTCAAGCTTTCTCTGCGGCATTAGATGCGGCAGGTTTTGATGCAGAAAAACTCTCACTACAGAGTGTCGATAAGACAACATTAAAGCCTCTCAATCTGGCATTGGCCAAACTGACCGAAGCCTACCCTCACGTGAAAGGGCGCGCAATTAAAGGTATGGCTGCGTGCATAAATGCTGATGGTGAATTGCGCGGTGTTGAACTGGATTTGGTACGTACAATGGCAGCCATTCTGGAGAGCCCGGTGCCTGGATTATTTGATAAAACATGAACCTGTTAACATAGTGCAAATATCTGCCTTGTCTATTAAACGATAACACCAAATCAGGCATGTCCGGATGCGGGTGACATGGGTTCGTTATTAAACTGCAACTCTGCCAAACGTTTATACAAAGGCGAATCATGCAATAACTGCCGGTGGCTACCAATCGCCACCAGGCGGCCATGATCAAACACAGCAATACGATCAACGTGCGCTACGGTTGCGAGGCGATGAGCAATAATAAAGGTCGTTCGGTCTTTCATTAACTCATCCAGCGCCTGCCGCACCAGATGTTCACATTGAGCATCCAGTGCACTGGTGGCTTCGTCCAGCAGTAAAATTTCAGGGTCGCGCAATATTGCGCGGGCAATGGCCAGACGCTGCTTCTGACCACCAGATAATTTTACGCCTTGTTCACCAAGGAACGACTGATATTGCTCAGGTAATTGTTCGATAAACTCATCGGCATAAGCGGCTTTGGCTGCAGCAAGAATTTCCGTTTCGGTGGCATTGGGGTTACCGTATTTCAGGTTATCCCAGACGTTGGCACTGAATAATACGGGCTGTTGTGGCACCAGGGCAAACTGGCGTCGCAGCTCCTGCAGGTTCCAGTCTTTTATGCGTTTTCCATGTAATAAAATATCGCCCTGCTGGGGGTCGCGAAAACGCAGTAATAAATCAAACAAAGTAGATTTTCCCGCCCCAGAAGGTCCTACCAAGGCGATCCGTTCACCGGGTTTAACTTCTAAGGTCAAATCCACAATAGCCTGTCGATCCGGGCGGGATGGGTAGTGATAACCCACCTGTTGAAAGCTTAATAGTGACTCGGCTTCGCTTACAGTTGGCGTTGGTTCATTCTGTTCAGGCGATTGTATTTCCGCCTCGGTGGCTAATAACTCGCGGATACGTTCTGCCGCACCGGTAGCGCGTTGTACTTCGCCATAGACTTCGGTTACTGCCGCTAATGAGCCAGCCACCATAATGGCGTAAAACACGAAGGCAGCCAGCTCGCCACCAGACAGTTCACCCGCAATAACATCGCTGCCGCCGATGTACAACATACCCGCGACAGAACCCATCACTAGCATCATCACCAGCATAATTAAAAACGCCCGCTGGCGTATACGCCGTAACGCTACATCAAATGCCCCTTCGGCGGCATCGCCAAACTGTTGAGTGACAATATCCTCACGGGTAAAGGCCTGAACGACTTTAATATGCTGCAGACTTTCACCGGCCCAGGCGCCAACACTGGCGATTTTATCCTGACTGTCACGGGATAATTTTTTCACCTTCCGGCCAAAATAAATCATCGGAAAAACAATCAAAGGCACCGCAACCAAAACAATTAAACTGAGCTTTAAATTGCTGATAAACATCAGCGTGATGCCACCAATAAAGGTCAGCGCGTTTCGCAAAGCAAAAGAGAACGACGAACCAATCACAGTTTGTAACAACGTAGTATCAGTGGTTACCCGGCTCTGAATCTCACCGGCCAAATTATCTTCAAAGAAGCTCGGTGGCAGACTGACCAGATGCTGATACAGCTGCTTACGGATATCCGCCACCACCCGCTCCCCCAGCCAGGAAATCATAAAAAAACGAAAATAGGCACCGATCGAGACCAGCACCACCAATACGCCAAAGATACTCAGAGCATCTGCCAAACCCTCGGTAGATTGTGCGGCAAAACCATTATCGACCATTAGCCGTACGCCTTGGCCTAACCCCAGAGTCAAACCAGCAGTCATTACCAACGCCACAACAGCAATGGTTAAACGAAGTTTATAAGGGCGAACAAATTGCCAAAGCCAGCGCAGCATAGAGATCTTCTTATAGAAATAATGGTGTGGATAAGTGCCTGAAGGCTAGCGGCTACGTGGGCCGGGGGCAAGGTGATATCGGGTAATGCAGTGTTCCAGCACCCCTAGCTAAATTGAAGTAGGGCTGCAAAAGCAGCCCGCGTATAACCTATAGATAACTTCTGTCATCAAACTTATACATTTGAGTAGTTAGCGCTAACTGTAGAACAGTCAGCCTTTTTCCGGTGGTGTTGATGACTCTTCAATCTTCAGGTTCATGGCAACAACGCCAGGTATTCCAAATACTTTTTCAATCACACTTTCACATTGATACACAAAATGCTGGCCTTTAGCTGCCTCAAATTCGACTTTAGGCAGTGAATAATCCTCCCCTAAAGTGCAACGAAACTCCAATGTGTATTTTCCCGGTTGAATATAGGCTGTTTCCCATCTCACGTACTCAAGAAAGTCCTTTTCACCAATAACTTCCTTACCATCTTGGTCAATCACTCTTATTAAACGAGCACTTGGAATATTACTAAAAAGACTACCGTTATTAAGAGACGTTATTGAAAATAGCTCTTCTTCACTCTGCCCTTCATTCTTGTAGTAAGCGACCTTGGGAGCAACAGCGCACCCGACAAGCCCAATAGCTAAACCACACAGTATTAAGTTTTTCATATCCATTCCTAATAAAACTATCGATTGAGATTGTAACAGTAACCCCTGAACATTCTGAACCTTTCCCTTATCGCCCAATCTCACATAGAATGGTGTCTTAACGCCGAAGCTGCTCCGTCTAAGTTTGGTCTTCACATACCTCTGTGAGCCTGAATAGGACGTGTCAGCCGTGATGGCTCCAGACATACCGTCTGATAGCTGCATCACCAGGGTTCTGTGGGAAACCACCGGGCCTCCCGCATTTGGAAAGGTGTAGAGAGATGAATACATATACCCGGATTCCGGCCGTAGAGCTGGAACCTTATGGGTCGATTCCGCCTGCAGTTGGTTCCAGGTTAGAAGATCTGGACGCAACACGGCAGGCTCATGACACTCAATTCAAAGACACGCATGGTCGGCGGTTCAGCTACCTGCGCTTGTCAATCACCGATGTCTGCAACTTCCGTTGTGACTATTGCCTGCCCGATGGTTATCAATGTTCGGATAAAACCGAGCCGTTATCGCTGGAAGAAATCCGTCAGTTGGCCAAGACCTTTGCCGCCCACGGCACACGCAAAATTCGTATTACTGGCGGTGAACCGGTATTGCGCAAAGACCTGCCGCAAATTATTGCAGCGCTAAAGCAAACCCCCGGCATTGAAACCGTCGCGCTAACCACCAACGGCTATAAGATCAACCAGCATATCGATAGCTGGCAAGCCGCCGGACTCGATCAGCTCAATGTCAGCATCGACAGTTTAGACCCAAAAGTCTTCCAAACCATCACCGGCCACAACCGCCTACAGGAAATACTCAACGGCATAGATCGCGCGTTTGAGCTGGGCTTTACAGATGTGAAGGTGAATGCGGTTCTGCTGAAAAGCCATAATGGTGGTGAACTGCAAAGTTTCCTTAACTGGATTAAATTTACGCCGGTTACCCTGCGTTTTATTGAGCTGATGAAAACCGGACAAAATCCGGATTATTTCGCTAAACACCACCTCAGCGGTGAGCAGATCAAACAGCAGTTATTGGCAAATGGCTGGCAGCAAAAAATCCGTAGTAAAGACGCAGGCCCAGCTCAGGAATTCGATCACCCGGATTACCAAGGCAGCATCGGCCTGATTATGCCTTACAGCAAAAACTTCTGTTCCAGCTGCAACCGTCTGCGTATTTCTGCACTGGGCAAACTCCATTTATGTCTGTTTGGTGAGCAGGGTTACGATCTGCGCCATTTCATGACTGATGGTAAACAGGCCCAGCTGGAAACTGCCATCCAGGAATTATTACGCGATAAGAAAGCGACTCATTTCCTGCATGATGGTCAAACAGGAGCCATTCAGCATTTTGCTCAAATTGGCGGTTAACAAGTGCGGTTAATGCATGCCATTGGATAATCCAAGAATAGTTGCAGCGGTTCTCGCTGGCGGCCTGTCCCGCCGTATGGGTAAGGATAAAGCTCTGTTGCTGGATAACCAGCAGCGCAGCCAGCTGCAACGCGCTTGTACTGTGATTAAACCTTTTATTGCCGATGGGGTGATACAAAAGATGGTTGTTAGCCGAGCATTAAATTCGGTGGAACAACAACAATTGGGGTATGAATTTATTCCCGATTTAGTGGAACAGAAAGGGCCGCTGGGGGCGATTTATTCTCTGGTACAGTCATTAAAAAATCAGTGTGATTATTTGCTGTTATTACCTGTAGATTTACCGTTCTTTCAGCCAGATAATCTGAATACCTTGATTGATCAGGGGTTAAGAAAAGAGTCGGCCTGTTTTTATCAGGATCATTTTTTGCCGCTGTTTTTGCCAATTTCTGATCAGTTGATTCAGTACCTTGAGCGGCAGTTGAATAGTGAAGATGGCAATCTGAGAGTTCGTAGTTTATTAACCGAACTGGGTAGCCAGGCAATAAGTTACCACGAAGATGAAAAATTTCTGACCAACGCCAACACACCTGAACAGTGGCAAGCAATTCAGAAGCAGATTTAAATACCAAGCGACTGCGAAAAACAATCTGCTACAACGTCTACAGATATAATCAAAAGGAACCATCATGGCCAAAACATTTACCGACGAATTTATTCCTCTGAATATCGCCGTGCTAACCGTATCCGATAGCCGTACGGAAGAAAACGATACCAGTGGTCAGTTGCTGGTTGCTGAATTAACTAAACAAGGTCACCACCTGAGCGACAAACAAATCGTGATCGACGACGTGTATAAAATCCGTGCACAAATTGCCAACTGGATTGCCGACGAAACTACGCAAGCCATTCTGGTTACCGGCGGCACCGGGTTCACCGGTCGTGATTCCACACCAGAAGCCGTTACTCCCCTGTTTGATAAAACCATCGATGGCTTTGGCGAGTTGTTCCGCCAGATCTCCTACCAACAAATCGGCACCTCGACGGTCCAAAGCCGCGCTATTGCCGGTCTATCGAACAGCACCGTCATCTTCTGCATGCCAGGTTCAACCAACGCATGCCGCACAGCCTGGGACGAAATCATCGAAAGTCAGCTGAACAGTACCCATCGTCCCTGTAATTTTGTGCCACAACTGAAGCAAGCAGAACTGGCACCTTGTAAAACCCGCGGTTAAGCGACTAACTGAAACCAAAAGCAGTGAAATACCATGTCTGAATTTTCCCATGTGAATTCCAACGGCGAAGCCAATATGGTTGACGTCAGCGACAAACACGCCAGCGTGCGTGTCGCCCGTGCTGAAAGTTATGTGAATATGAGTGCAGAAACGCTGGCGAAAATTCTTGCCGGAGACCATCACAAAGGAGATGTTTTTTCCGTTGCCCGTATCGCGGGTATTCAGGCAGCGAAACAAACCAGCAATCTGATTCCGCTGTGTCATCCGCTGATGCTGTCCAAGGTCGCGGTGGAATTTCAGCCTGAACCTGAGTCAAACCGTGTTCGTATCGAATCCCTATGTAAATTAACCGGCCAGACTGGTGTTGAAATGGAAGCCTTAACAGCGGTTTCTGTAACGGCATTAACGTTGTTCGATATGTGTAAAGCGATCGACCCCGGTATGGAAATTTCTGGCGTCCGTGTACTGGAAAAGCAAGGCGGGAAAACCGGTCATTGGCAGGCTAACAATTAACGGGGTTTAAAAATTATGAAGGTGTTATTTTTTGCCCAATTGCGCGAACGCTTAAACTGCGACAATACCGATCTGGATATCGAATTACCCGTATTGGTTTGTGATTTACGTGAAGCCTTAATGACCCGATTTCCGGATCATGCGGATCTGCTAAAAGCGGGTAAAGCGCTGGTTGCGATCAACCAGGAATTAGTGAATGACGAAAAAGCGACGATTGCCACAGCCGACGAAGTCGCTTTTTTTCCACCAGTTACCGGCGGCTAATAGTGGAGAAAACCATGGATTATATTCGCGTACAGGAAGCCGATTTCGATGTTCAAGCCGAATACCAGGCCATGCGCAAAGATAATCGTGAAGATGGCGCTATTGTATTTTTTGTCGGCCAGGTACGGGAGATGAACCAGGGCTCAGAAGTCACTGGATTATTTCTGGAACACTATCCGGCAATGACAGAAAAGTCGCTACAGACCATCGTTGCACAAGCCCGCGAACGCTGGCCGGTATTAAACCGTATTCGCCTGATACACCGGGTGGGTCAGTTACACATATCGGATCAGATTGTGTTTGTTGCTGTCAGCAGCAGCCATCGCGAAGCGGCTTTTGAAGCCTGCCATTTTATGATGGATTTCCTGAAAAACCGCGCACCTTTCTGGAAGAAAGAAACCATCGGGGCCGGCGATCGCTGGGTAGAAGCGTTGCAGAAAGACAAAGATGCCTTAACAAAATGGTGAGCAGGCACCTTTGACTTTCACAGTGCAATTATTTGCCGCTAAACACAGCCTCTCGTCGCTCCAGAAACGACGCAACCCCTTCCCGTGCATCATCACTGGTCATTACAACTGACATGTCTTTAAACACTTCGCGAATAGCCGTTTGCTGATCCTGATAGCGTGCCATCTTGGAAGACTTGAGTGCAGCCTGAACACCTAAAGGTGCCGCTTTAGCAATTTTTGTTGCCAGCTCCCGGGCACGTTGATGTAACTTGTCCCCATCAACAATTTCCTGAATCAGGCCCCACTGTAACGCCAGATCGGCAGAGAACTCGTCACCGGTTAACAGATAACGCTGAGCATTACCCCAGCCAATCGCTTCCGGCAAACGAATAGTACCGCCACCACAAGGGTAAATTCCACGTTGCACCTCTAGCTGCGCGTAACGTGCATCAGGTGAGGCAATACGAATATCAGTGTTTAACAGCAGCTCCAGACCCGAGGTATAACAAATACCCTGAGTAGCAATGATCACTGGTTTGGTTAAACGTTCACCCTGTAAGCCATACGGATCAATTTCATTTTTTGCCAGATCAGGCATTTTTCCGGTGGCAAAAATAGGCGCCCATTGGTCAAGCTCTAAACCGGAAGTGAAATGTTTTCCGTTGGCCTGAATCACAGCAACCCGCAGCTCATTTTCATGTTGTAGCTGATACAACGTCTGAGCTAATAAATGATAAGAATCCGGATCCAGGGCGTTCAGTTTTTCCGGACGATTAAATGTAATGGTAACGATGTGCTCGCTGATATCGATCAATAATTTATTGTCTTCAGACATGACTCTGCTCCCTTAACGTACCGTAACAATCAGAACCAATCCGCCTGCATATCAAGACAGGTCGTATCAAATGAAGTTAAAAGCTTGGCTTGATGATCTATTTCCGCTAGTTCCCAATGAATAAAATATTGCGCGGCCTGTAATTTACCCGAAAGGAATTGCTGGTCTTCTTCGGTGTCGGAATCTGCAAACGTTGCAACGGCTTTATCGGCCATCTCCAACCATAACCAGCCGATAACCATTTTGCTCATCAGGTCGAGAAAAACAGCCGAGTTCGCCAGTGATAATTCCACTTCGCCTTTTTGCAACGACTGACCCAGCGTCATTACCGTTTGCATCAATGTATTCAGATGTTTCTGGTACAAGTCCGCCAATGGTTTTAACGCTGCTTTCTGTTGGGCTGATGCCAGCGTTGCCTGCACCCGGGCCATTAATAATTGCTGGCCTTTGCCATTGTGTTGCCACAGTTTCCGACCTAATAAATCCAGCGACTGAATACCATGAGTACCTTCATGAATGGGATTTAGCCGGTTATCGCGGTAACACTGCTCCACCGGATATTCCCGGGTATAACCCGCCCCAGCCAATACCTGAATAGCCAGGTCGTTAGCGCGCGGGCCGTAATAAGACGGGAACGATTTTACGATAGGTGTTAATAAATCAAGCAGAATAGCGCTGTCTTGTGCTGTATTTTCATCGGCTTCACCTTCCATTTCGTCCACCAGACGAGAAGCAAATAAGCACAACGCTAAAGCACCTTCGACATAACTTTTTTGTGCCAGCAACATACGTTTTACATCGGTATGCTCAACGATATTAATAGGCTTGGAATTCGGATCACGAGTCGTCGCACTGCGACCCTGCGGACGGTTACGGGCGTAATCAAGCGATTCAAGATAACCACGATAACCAATCATGGCACCACCTAAACCAACACCGATACGCGCTTCGTTCATCATCTTGAACATATACGACAGGCCTTTATTGGCCTCGCCAATTAAATAGCCGTGACAGTTATCGCTTTCACCAAAATTCAGCACAGTAGACGTAGTACCGCGATAACCCATCTTATGTAACAGCCCGGCCAGTTTGACGTCGTTACGTTCCGCCAGAGAGCCGTCTGGATGGGTGAGAAACTTCGGTACGATAAACAGCGAGATGCCTTTTACACCAACCGGCGCCCCTTCAATACGTGCCAGTACCAAATGCACGATGTTTTCAGTGATGTCCTGGTCGCCGCCAGAGATGTACATTTTCTGACCTTTGATGCGATAGCTGCCATCGTCCTGGGCAATGGCTTTGGTGGTCAGATCGCCCAGTGATGAACCAACATCCGGTTCTGTCAACGCCATCGTGCCAGAGAATCGACCATCAAACATCGGTGGTAGGAAGGTTGATTTTTGCTGCTCGCTACCAAAGGCATGAATCACATTAGCAGCTGCACTGGTTAAGAACGGATAGCCCGCGGTCGATGGGTTCGCTGCCATAAAATACGCGTTACATGCAGCGTGAACCAGCGATGGCAACTGCATACCACCATCAGCGAAGCTGTGGCGTGCCGACATCAGGCCAGATTCAGCAAAGTGCTTCCAGGCCTCTTTTACTTCCGGAATGGTAATGACTTTTTCACCATCGAACTGAGGTTCGTGTGCATCAGCTTTGGCGTTGTGTGGCAAAAAATAACTTTCTGCGATTTGTTCGGAAGTCTTAAGAATGCCGTCAAAGGTGGTGCGATCGTGATCTTTAAAACGTTCCAGTTCCGTCAGTTGTTCTGCGTTAAACACCCGATACAACAGAAACTCGAGATCTTTTGGATTTACCAGCTTGGACATGGAGGGCTCCGGATTTAGTCGTTTTATCTAGTATCAGTCGCAGAGCCGCGAATAAATATTGGCATTAATGCCTTACTAGAAGCAAAAAGTGACAACGCGATAGCCTGGAAGACAAAAAAAGACCCGATAGCCATTGGGGGCAAACTACCGGGTCAACTTCGGATCATTGGGGAAGTACCGAAGAAAAAGAACTACCTATGGAGAAGTGAATGGCATCGCACCAATCTGTTCCCAACGGGACTACTTTCACTATAGACACTGATTTCAGCTTTGCGCCAATCCGGTAAAAAACTTCATTGTTTTTTACAATGATGGAGTCAGTTTCAATAGCTGAGACTCACAAAAAAGGGCCAATCTCAAGATTGGCCCTTTGCAGTAAAGTTCGGTCTCAGTAGCGCCATCCAGAGTGATTATTCCGGGTCAGGAACACCTACCGACACATCATCAGCTTCCTCTTCGACCGGAGGCAGCAGCCAGCTATTCAGGCGCTGCTGCAGTAATTTCAGACCTTCACTGTTATGCGAAGAGAAAGTTTGAATGCTCACCAGATTACCCAGATCTTTTACCGCTTTTTTCACCTGCAAAAGAGTATTCTGCGCTGGACCACGTTTCAGTTTGTCAGCCTTAGTGAGCAAAATATGCACCGGCATTTGCTTCTCACGGGCCCAATCCAACATGGAATTGTCGAATTCTTTCAATGGATGGCGAATATCCATCAGCAACACCAAGCCCACCAGAGGATCACGCTTCTCCAGATAGTTGCCCAGCTCTTTTTGCCATTCATTTTTCTTGGCAACGGGAACCTTGGCAAAGCCATATCCCGGCAAATCCACCAGACACAGCGGCGTTTCACCCAGTTGAAAATAGTTAATCAGCTGAGTACGGCCAGGGGTTTTACTGGTGCGCGCCAGTTTTTTGTTTTGCGTCAGGGTGTTCAGGGCACTGGATTTACCAGCGTTAGAACGACCTGCAAATGCGACCTCGCGCAACACATCGGAAGGGCATTGGCTCAGTTTTGCCGCGCTCTTCACGAAGTGAGTATTGGTATAGGTCAATGATTCTTTATCTAACATGGGGTAAACGTAATGACCGTCCGGAAATTAATGTTATATAATACTGCGCCTTTGAATGACGCCCTCATTCTATCATAGGGCGGTGAGTTCGAGGCTAAGCTAATTAAAGCAAGCATAACGAGAGAGACTCACGATGAAAAAATTGGCTCTGATGACTGCCGCAGTAGCGGTAGTGAGCGCAAACGTTAACGCATTCGATGTAGACGCTAAGTATAAACAAGCGTGTGCAGCGTGCCACGCCATGGGCGTTGCAGGTGCTCCGAAAGCTTTTGATAAAGCTGCCTGGGAAGCACGTATCGCAACTGGTATGGACAAGTTAGTGGCCAGCGTTACGAATGGCAAAGGTGCAATGCCCCCGCGTGGCTTGTGCATGGACTGTACACCAGACCAGTACAAGCAGCTGATTAACTATATGGCTGCACCAAAGCAATAACACGAATTTACTTACAACCTGGACCTGATGATGAAAAACCTGTTGATTAGCCTGATCGTTTCTGCCGGATTGATGTCTGCTGCGCATGGCGGCGATATAGAAGCCGGTAAAGCAAAATCTGCTACGTGTGGTGCCTGTCACGGTGCTGATGGCAACAGCCTGGCGCCTACCTTCCCGAAAATTGCAGGTCAGGGCGAGCGTTATCTGAACAAACAGATCAAAGACATTCGTGACGGTGCTCGTCAGGTTCCTGAAATGACTGCTTTTGTTGCCGGCCTGAGCGACGAAGACATCGCTGATCTTTCAGCTTACTTCGCAGCACAGACGCCAACTGGTGGTGGTGCAAACGAAGCGCTGCTAGAAAAAGGTAAGCGCATCTACATGGCAGGTGTTGAAGAGAAAGGCATTCCGGCTTGTCTGGCGTGTCACGGTCCTGCCGGTGGCGGTGTCGAAGCAGCGGGCTTCCCACGCTTAGCGGGTCAGCACGAAGCTTACACCAAATCTCAGCTGAACAAGTTCAGCATGAACCAGCGTAACAACGATGGTGATACCCGCGTCATGCGTTCTATCGCTAAGCGTATGCACGCCACGGAGATCGAAGCAGTCTCGTCATACATCCAGGGTCTGCGTTAATTCCGTATCCTGCATAAAAAAAGCGGCTTCGGTCGCTTTTTTTATGCGCGCAGTACTTTCAGCACCAACTCAATCAACGATCTTGCGAACCCGCGTTCAGTCATTTGGACTCCTGTCACCGTCAGATTCGTTATTCATCCGGCAAAGCGGGGTGCGCCGCTTTACAGAGCTTTTCACTCCATGCTGTGGGCGCCTGAACGGCTTTTATGCAAGAATGCAGCTAACAAAAATCCACAACTACGAACAACTGGAGTAACCCATGTTTTCTCAGGTGAAGAAATGGATGCTGGCTGCCACCCTGATGGTTACAGCGTCATTGGCACAGGCTGCAGCATATGAAGCCGGTAAACATTACACCGTGCTGGCGCAACCCGTTCCGGTATTAGCCGATGGTAAAGTGCATGTAGAAGAAGCTTTCTGGTATGGCTGTTCTCACTGCTTTAACCTGGAAAGTATCCTCAAACCATGGAAAGCTGAGTTACCCGCTGACGTGATCTTCGAAGGGGTGCCTGCAATGTTCGGTCGCGCCTGGGTGGTACATGCTCAGATGTATTACGTTGCAGACGTGCTGGGTGTGCTGCCAAAAGTTCATGATGCCATCTTCCGTGCGATCCATATCGACAAGCAACGCCTGCTGGACCGAGACGATCAACGAGATTTTTTAGTCGAAAAAGCCGGCATCGCAGCCAAAGACTTCGATAAAGCCTACGAGTCGTTCACAGTGAAAAGCCGCATGAAGCAGGGCGACAAACGCATCCGCGCGTTCAAAATCAGTGGCGTTCCTGCCCTGATCGTACAGGGCAAATACGTGATATCGGCCAGTTCTGCCGGCGGTCAGGCAAAAATGGTCGAAGTCGCGGATTATCTGATCGAGAAAGAACGTCAGGCACTGAAAGCCAAATAATCGGTGAGTCTTTACTCATCGTTGCAGGACTTCGTGGCGGCGCCCAAAGCCGCCAACAGCCTGCGACTCCTTTCCTTTAATATGCAGGTCGGCATTCAGACCGCTGGCTTTCATCATTATCTGCTTAAGAGTTGGCAACATCTGTTGCCTAACAAACAACGCCAACACGCGCTGAATAACATTGCCAGGCTGGTACAACCATTTGATGTGGTGGCATTACAGGAAGCCGATGGCGGCAGTTGGCGCAGCCAACATCAGAATCAGGTTGGGTATCTGGCGCAACAAGCACGTTTCCCACACTGGTATCAGCAGATCAATCGTAACCTGGGCAAATTCGCACAACACAGTAATGGCGTGCTGTCGCGCTATCCGGCTGAAAAAATTGAACGTCATGCACTGCCCGGATTTTTGCCGGGCCGCGGTATGATGTTGTTGCGCTATGGCAGTGGTCCGGAGTCGCTGGTTATTGCAGTCACACACCTAGCGCTGGGCAAAACGACTCAGTTCAATCAACTCAACTATCTGGTCGAGGCCGTTGCCGACGCCAAACATCTGGTGATTATGGGTGACCTGAACCAGGAGGCAGAAATTCTGCTGCGCCAGAGTCCGCTGAATCGCCTCAATCTGCACCCGGTAAATAGCGGTCTGAAAACCTTTCCAAGCTGGCAGCCTCAGCGCGGGCTGGATCATATTCTGGTCAGCGACAGTATCGAGCTGTCGCGCATAGCGGTGATCAATCATCCGCAATCTGACCACCTGCCAGTCGCGGCTGAGATTCTACTTCCCCAGACAATCTAACGTCTTTATCAACAGCGCACATTGCCAAAGCTCTTCTATACTTAGCGGGCAACTTTCTTTCCATGGTGACGCAGTATGGCTCAGGCAGCAGGCTCCGACTCTGCCAATCGTTGGCGCGATAAATACCTCAATCTGATTGATGAACAAGAAAAGCTGAAACGCTCCAGTGCCCAGGATCTTGACCAATATCGCCGCGGCCTGGTTATGGTGTCATTACTGGCTGAGGGCCAGTCCAGCAGTATCGATACACCCCTGGCAAGCCTGCGTGAAGCCATCAAGCCCGGCGCAGAAGGTCATAACAGTGGCATGAGCAACGCAATGGACGAGCTAGAACGAGCCGTTCAGCGCTTTGAAGCCCAGAATACTGCCCAGGCGGAAGTGCTGTTAGGTCAGCTCAGCGATGCCGCAGCCAAACTGCTGCAATGCCCGTTACCGCGACCACTACTGAAACGCATCAAGCAGGTGCGGAGACAAGCCAAAACCGAGTTACAAAGCTGGTCGGGTTACATCGAGCAGTTGCAAAGCTGGATGCAAATCCTGGGGGAACTGGCAACGCTGGAGGGCCACGAGGAAGAGCAAAAAACGAAATGGTGGCAGCGCTGGTTCAAACCCAATCCGGAAGAGCCTGAGGTTGGCAGCGAAGTCAGCCTGGAGAACGCAGAAGCTCAGCCAGATAAGGAACCGGGCTTTTCCCATATCGCCCAGGAAGTATCTGATACGCTGATAAACCTGCTATCGCAACTGGTCATTCCAGATCGACTGGCCGACATTGCTACCGGTTTACAAACCCGTTTGGGCAAGGGACTGAACTGGTATGAACTGGTGCCCTTGCTGGAAGACACCGCCGAGTTTCTGATTGATTGTCTCGGCAGTGGGCAGCAGGAATTTGAACGTTTCTTACAGAATCTTGATCAGCGTTTGCAGGTTATCCAGGTGTTGGTTACTGACGCCAACACCGGACAAGCTGAACGAGAACAAGCACGCAAAGACCTTGATACCTTAGTCCGCGATCAGATCGCCGATATCCGCTCGGTCGTCACCGGCTCCGGCGACCTGGGTGAATTGGGGTCAAGCGTCAGTGATCATTTAACCCTGATCGTTCGTGCTATGGAGAAATACCAGACAGAAGAACGTGGCCGTGAGCAACGTCTGGCGGAAAAGCTTGATCTGCTGCAGACGCGACTGAATGAGATGGAACAGGAAGCCAGTAAGGCACGCCAGATCATCGAAGAACAGAAACGCCGCGCAACCCATGACGGGTTAACCGGTTTGCCAAATCGTGATGCTTACCAGCAGCGACTGGAAGAAGAGCTGAGCCGCAAAGCACGTTATGGTGGCCCGCTGACCATGGTGGTGGCCGACGTTGACTTCTTTAAACGCATCAATGATAACTACGGCCATTTGGCTGGCGATAAAGTATTGCAGCTGCTCGCCAAGGCCATGCGCAAATCGCTACGCGACGTCGATTTTATTGGCCGCTACGGGGGTGAAGAATTTGTCATCCTGATGCCAGAGACCAATGCGGAAGAAGCACTGGTCGCGACCGAAAAACTGCGCACCAAAGTCGAATCCAGCCCGTTTAACTTCCGTAAAGAGCGCGTCCCCATCACGATGTCGTTTGGCATCAGCGAATTTCAGACACTGGAGGATGGTGAAACCGTCTTCGAGCGAGCCGATAAAGCGCTTTATCAGGCAAAAGCAGAAGGTCGTAATCGCTGCATTGTCAGCTAACAAATCGGCTGCATGTACCACCGGTGGTAAGGTACGTTGGCCTGACAAATAACATCGGCCATACACTGTGATTTACATCGCATTGGCTATTTAAATCGTTGCCTTCTTCTTTCGTTTTGATAAAGTCTCTCCCACTCAAAACTTTCGATTCGAAACTTAACTATTAAAAACACAACAGCATGCCGAAACGAAACACTGTCCAGCGCCGTCAAGGCATACTGCAGCGCCTCAATGAACTGGGTGATGTTCAGGTGGATTCGCTGGCGCGTTATTTCGAAACATCAGAAGTTACGATTCGAAAAGACCTGGCGACACTGGAGAAAAGCGGCATGTTATTGCGTCGCTACGGCGGTGCCATTCCACTACCGCAGGAACTGATGCCAGAAAATCAGCATCAGCAACCACCGGAAACCTCACAGCGCAAGCAATCCATTGCCACCGCTGCGGCGGCCTGCATTCGCGATCATAACCGCATTATTATCGATTTTGGCAGTACCACAGCCACCATGATTCCCCGCCTGAACCAAAAGCAGGGCCTGGTGGTGATGACCAATTCGCTGATTGTCGCCAATGCGGTACGCGAATTGGAAAATGAGCCTACGCTGCTGATGACTGGCGGCACCTGGGATGCTCATTCCGAATCGTTTCAGGGACAAATCGCCGAGCAGGTACTGCAATCTTATGACTTCGATCAACTGTTCATTGGCTGTGATGGTATCGATCTGGAACGCGGCACCACCACGTTTAACGAATTATTAGGTCTGAGCCGGGTGATGGCTCAGTCGGCACGGGAAGTGATTGTGTTAGCGGAGGCCGATAAGGTAAATCGACGCATTCCTAACCTCGAGTTGCCGTGGTCGCAGGTCGACAAACTGATAACGGATGAACGTTTAACCGACGAGCATCGAAAACTCATAGAACAACATGGCGTGCAGGTGGTTTGCGCATCGCTGTAACAGATTACTTAATGGGACAAAAAGTATGTGTGGTATCGTTGGCGCAGTTGCGCAAAGGGATGTCGTTCAGATTTTATTAGAAGGCCTGAAGCGCCTGGAATACCGCGGTTATGACTCGGCCGGTGTTGCCGTTATCGGCGGCCAGGAACAGCTGGGGCGTCTGCGACGCTTAGGTAAGGTTCAGGCTCTGGCCGATGCCGTTGCAGAACAGCCACTGCCAGGTGGTACCGGTATCGCCCATACCCGTTGGGCCACCCACGGCGAACCGTCTGAAGCCAACGCCCATCCACACGTGTCTGGCGATATTGCGGTGGTACATAACGGCATTATCGAAAACCATGAAACCCTGCGTGATGAATTAAAAGCTCAGGGTTATGTGTTTACCTCACAAACCGACACCGAAGTAATCGCTCATATGGTTGAGCGCGAACTGCAGAATGCACCGTCACTGCTTGAAGCCGTCATGGCGACCCGAACCTTATTGGAAGGCGCCTATGGCATGGTCGTGATCAATCGCAAAGATCCGGAGCGCATGATTGTTGCCCGTTCCGGTTCACCGCTGGTGATTGGCTATGGTATCGGCGAACATTTTGTCGCTTCCGATCAGTTAGCGCTGTTACCGGTAACCCGCCGCTTTGCCTTCCTGGAAGAAGGTGATGTGGCTGAGATCACCCGCAACGACGTTCAGGTTTACGATCTGAAGAATCAAGCGGTTGAACGTGAAGTGAAAGAAAGCAACGTTGAACACGATGCCGGTGACAAAGGTGAGTTCCGTCATTACATGATGAAGGAAATTTACGAACAACCACAGGCCATCGCCAACACACTGGAAGGCCGCCTGGTTGGCGACCAGTTGAATCTTGATGCTCTGGGCGATCTGAGCGACATCGAACAGGTACAGATTATTGCGTGTGGCACCTCTTACCATGCTGGTATGACAGCACGCTACTGGATCGAAGAACTGGCGGGCGTTGCCTGCAGTATCGAAATTGCCTCCGAATTCCGCTATCGCAAATCCGTCGTTCGCCCCAATTCACTGCTGGTCACCATTTCTCAAAGCGGCGAAACCGCGGACACCCTCGCCGCCCTGCGTCTGGCAAAAGAACTAGGCTTCGCGAAATCGCTGACCATCTGTAACGTACCAGGCTCGTCACTGGTGCGAGAGTCCGACATGGCTTTGATGACCCGCGCCGGGGCTGAAATTGGCGTGGCTTCGACCAAAGCGTTCACCACCCAACTGGTCGGTTTATTGTTATTAACGGTGGCACTGGGTCGTGGCCAGGGATTGGATACCGAAGGCGAAAAACGCATCGCGGATGCACTGAAACGCCTGCCGGGTCTGATCGACAAATCGCTGCAAATGAATGCCGATATTGAAAAACTGGCGCAGCAGTTTGCTGAAAAGAACCACGCGCTGTTCCTCGGCCGTGGCGATCAATACCCGATCGCAATGGAAGGTGCGCTTAAGCTGAAAGAGATTTCTTATATTCACGCTGAAGCCTACGCCGCAGGTGAACTGAAGCATGGCCCACTGGCGTTGATCGATGCCGAAATGCCCATTGTTGTTGTCGCACCCAATAACGATCTGGTTGAAAAGCTGAAATCAAACATTGAAGAAGTACGTGCACGTGGTGGCGAACTCTACGTGTTCGCGGATGAGACAGCGGATATTCGCCCGGAGAGCAATATGCAGGTGATGGCGGTACCGCATTGCGACGATATTGTTGCCCCGATTTTGTATACCCTGCCGTTGCAGTTGCTGAGCTACCACGTTGCCGTTATCAAAGGCACCGACGTTGACCAGCCACGCAACCTGGCAAAATCGGTGACGGTGGAGTAACCCTTACACCATACTGGCTCAACAAGTCTGGCTTTTACCCGTACAATCAGCAGATGATTTGTACGGGTACCATTATGTTTAATACCAATAATAAGCGCATCACCACCTTTTTTCTGGCCTCTTTACTCACCGCTTGTGGCAGCGACTCAGATAAAACGGAGACCATCAGAGTGCCGACTATTCCAGCGAATTTCGGCGCTGAAAACAATCTGGCGATACTCGAAGGCACATGGCGTCAGGACTGCTCTTCGATATCCGGAAATTTAGCGAAACGCCAGCAGATTGAGTTTGGACAATCCTCCGTTACCCTGACCGTGCTGGATTACGACGATGCCAGCTGTTCCGCCACCAACCTCCGAACCCGTAATATTTTTATTGGCTCTTATCAGCTACTTCCCGTGACACAACTTCCAAACACCAATAACGACGTTACTCCGTTTGAAGTTATCTATACCCAATCTCTGTCAACGGCATTTACGGAGGGCGAGGTAAAACAGCGGAATAATGCCAGCAGCTGCGATAAGGAAGATTGGCAAAGCGGTATCGAAGTCGATGTCTCTGACTGGAAGGTCTGCTTCCCCTTATTTGATATCCCGTCCCGTCAGCATATTCGCTTTGTCCGTATTGAAGGCATCGCAGATAACAGCCCACGGTTGTTTCTGGATAACCAACTGCAAGGTTACCAGCCAAACGGTTATCCCAAAAAAATGGATATCTCATACTTCACCCGCGGTGATCTCTGATCGCCGACAAAACGGTTCGCAGCATTTCTGATCCCAGCCCAGCGCTGGTATTATGCCCGGTAATTTTTGATCGACGGCACTGAGGCTTCACTCCGTGCCGTGTTACCGAATGAAGGAAGTGTATGTCTGCCCCAACAACATTGCGTATTGCCACCCGTAAAAGCCCGCTGGCCATGTGGCAGGCGGAGCACATCAAAGCTCGTCTCGAAGCCCTGCACACAGGCCTGCAAGTTGAGCTGGTGACCTTCACCACCAAAGGCGACAAAATCCTCGATACACCACTGGCCAAAATCGGTGGAAAAGGCCTGTTCGTAAAAGAACTGGAAGTCGCCATGCTGGCGGGTGACGCCGATATCGCCGTACATTCCATGAAAGATGTCCCGATGGAGTTTCCAGAAGGCCTGGAGCTGGGAGTCATCTGTGAACGCGAAAATCCACACGATGCTTTTGTCTCTAACGCTTATAAGTCGCTTGATGAGTTGCCGCAGGGAGCAATTGTCGGAACTTCCAGCCTGCGTCGTCAGTGTCAGGTTCAGCAATTACGTCCGGACCTGCAAATCAAAAGCCTGCGTGGCAACGTGCAGACCCGTTTAGGCAAACTGGATGCAGGCGAGTTTGATGCCATCATACTGGCTGCTGCGGGTCTGCTGCGCATGGAAATGGACGATCGCATCGCCAGCTTTATTCCCGCCGAACAATCGCTGCCAGCAGGTGGCCAGGGTGCCCTTGGTATCGAATGGCGAGCCAATGACGAAGCGATCCATAATCTGATAAAACCTCTGGCCCATGCGGCAACCGAAGCCTGTGTGATGGCTGAACGTGCCCTGAATAAACGCCTGCAGGGAGGCTGTCAGGTGCCAATCGCGGCGTTTGCAGAGCTTGAAGGAGAGCAACTGAGCCTGCGTGGCTTAGTTGGCAGTGTGGATGGCCGGCAAATGCTGACAACACTGCAAAGCGGTGCCAGAGCCGATGCCGAAACGATTGGTATTGCAGCCGCAGAACATCTGCTGGAACAGGGTGCTGGTAAGATCCTGGCAGCAGTATACGGGCATGAGGTTAACTGATCAGTGACTGAGGCAAGTCGCGGCAAGCGGGTTATCGTCACCCGTCCGGTGGGCCAGGCAGATGAATTGGTTGCAGCCATTGAAGCACTGGATAAATCGCTGGAGATCGTCCACCAGCCGCTGATTGATATAGTGCCGGTCAGCGATGAGCAAAGTTCAGTTTTGCGCCAGCGCATGCTTGATATTGATCACTATCAGGCGGTGATTGCGATCAGCAAGAATGCCGCAGAAATTGGTTTGCAGTGGCTCGATAAGTATTGGCCACAGCCGCCGCTATACATTGACTGGTATGGCGTCGGTCCTACCACTGCCGATGAACTGAAGCGTGAATTACACCCGGTATTTATGCCGGAGCAGCGTTTTGATAGCGAAGGTTTATTGCAGCTGGACAGAATGCAGCAGGTTGACGGTCAGAGAATTCTCATCTGGCGCGGCATTGGTGGGCGCGAAACGCTGGCAACGGAACTGCGCCGGCGCGGTGCCCAGGTGGATTACGCCGAGTTATACGAACGACGTCAGATCAACTATTCGGCACCGCAGTGGCAACAGGCGCTGAAACATCAGCCGCTGTTATTACTGAGTAGCGGCCAGGCACTGGATATTGTTGAGCAGCAGGTAGACAATCTGGCTGGCCAGGTTGCAGCCATTCTGGTGCCCAGTGAACGGGTGGCAGCGAAAGCAAAAAATAAAGGTTATAAACAGGTGTTGGTAGCCACCAGCGCCCGTGATCAGGATGTACTGGCCCAGCTGCGGAACTGGGTTGGTCAGTGAAGACAAATCCGCACACACGATTCTGACTAACGATCTGTTTAAAGGAAAACCAGCGTGAGCAACGATACACCGATCGATAACCCAAACCCCACGCCAGAAAACAATCAGCCAAAGGCAAACGCTAGCAATAAACCAGCGAAGGCCGACACGGCACATCGCCGTGGTCCACACCCATTATCCTGGATCAACCTGGTGCTGATGGTGGGCCTGTTCGCCGTTGCTGGCTACGCCGGTTTCCTCGGTTGGCAACAGCAGCAAAAGACCAGCGGTGAAGTCGCGGTATTACGTGACCGCCTGGCGCAAGCACAAGCCAAAGCGGATGCCCTGGGGCAGCGCGAGCAGGATCTGTTGCAACAAGCGCAGAGCCTGACCAAATCAGCCAACAACCTGCAGCAGCAAGTGGCTCACAATACTGAACGCCTTGGCAAACTACCCGGTGCTGAACGACAAGACTGGTTATTAGCGGAAGCCGAATATCTGTTACGACTGGCTAATCAGCGCTTACAACTGGAACGCGACTGGGATGGTGCCGTCAGCATGCTAACTGCCGCGGATAACGTACTACTGGAAACCCGTAACCCGCGTATGAACAGAGTACGCAGTGAAATTGCCCGTGAGTTGCTGGCCCTGCGCGCGGTTCCGGCAATCGACAATGTGGGTGCGATCACCCGTCTGCAAGCGATGCAGGAACAGGTTACCAGCCTGCCATGGATGCCAGAAAAACTGGTCCTCGACCCGGTAACAGAACAACCAGTGGAAACGCTGGATAAACAAGAGTGGTACTGGCAACTGTGGCATGGCATCCGCGACAGCATCAGCAGCATGGTGCGTATTACCGAACGTGACGCGCCCATTGCGGCACCGCTGACGCCCGATCAACAGTACTATCTGCAACAGAATATGAACCTGATGCTGGAGCAGGCTCAGGTAGCGCTGCTGCGCGAGCAGGCAGAGCTGTATCAGAGCAGTCTGAAGCGTGTCTCCGATTGGCTGGATCAGTATCTGATGATCGAGGATGAACGCACCCGCGCCGCCCGTGCCGCACTAACGGAGTTGCAAAACTGGGATGTAAATCCAGCGGTTCCGGATATCAGCGAGTCTCTGGTTCAGTTGCGCAAACTGGTGGAGCAACAACGCCGGGGTAGCGTTGTTTCAAATGCCGCGGAGGAGAACGCCGCATGAGAATCTGGTTGCTGTTCTTATTAATCACCCTCATCGTTGGTTTATTAATCGGCACCGTGTTCAACATCGATTCTGGCTATGTATTGATGAGCTGGGATGTGTTCACCCTAGAGACCAGCCTGTGGTTTTTCCTGCTGATTCTGGCTGCGGCCTCGGCCGCTGTGTATTTGCTGATTCGTTCCAGCCTGCTGATTATTGGCAGCGACTGGCGCTTTAACGAGTGGCGTCGTCAACGTCGCAGCATTCGTGCTCGTCGCCAGACAACCCGCGGCTTCCTGGCTTTAGCACAAGGTCAGTGGCGCCGTGCAGAGCGCCAGTTACGAACCTCAGCAGAAGCGTCAGACACGCCGTTAATTAACTACCTGGCAGCCGCCCGTGCGGCATATGAGCAGGGCAAACCCGACGCCACCGATGAGCTGTTAAAAGCGGCCAGCCAAAGCACAAAAGGTTCTGAGCTGGCGGTGGGTATTACCCAGGTCCAGTTATTACAATCACGGGGGCAGAACGAGCAGGCGCTGGCCGTGTTATTACGTCTGCGCCAGCAAAACCCAAAGCATGCCTATGTGTTGAAGTTGCTGGTAAAAACCTATCAGGACCTGGAAGACTGGGTTGCACTGAACGATTTACTGCCAACCGTTAAGCGAGCATCAAAAATTCCAGCCGATAAGTTAAAACAACTGGAAGAGCGTGTTCAGCTGCAACTGCTGGATCGTACGGTAAAAGCGCACGGTATTCGCAGCGTGCAGGAATTAAAATCAACCTTCCACGACATGCCGCGCAATGCCCGTATTTCCCTGCCCATCGTCAAGCGTTATGTCGAATTGCTGTTAGAGCAAGGGGAAGAAAAACTGGCCGAGCAGGAGTTGCGTTCAGCAATGTCCAGCGTCTGGCACGATGAGCTGGTGTCCTTATACGGTCGCTTACACGGCGATACCGACAAGCAGTTGTTGTTTGCCGAGCACCAGCTGACAGAGCGACCGAACGATCCGATGCTATTGCTGGCATTGGGTCGTCTGGCGCTGCGTCAGCATAATCTGGAAAAAGCCCGTGAATATCTGAAAACCGGTCTGAAAATCAAAGGCATGCCAGAACTGCATGCCGCGATGGGCAAAGTGCTACTGGCCGAAGGCGAAGAAACTCTGGCTTGTGAACATTTTCAGCTGGCATTGGAGCGGTAAGGGTTAAACGTCCCGGATTAAAAAAGCCCGCAGAGCGCGGGCTTAAAAACGCATGATCTATTCAGGTCTGGGGGCGTAAGCAAACACATCGGAATGCATATTGGCCTGTGTTAAGCCGAGTTTTTCCAACTGATCGAGTGTGCCGTAAACCATATTTGGTGAACCACAGGCAAACATCTGTACCTGACTTAAGTCATCAAAATCTTCGTGAATCACCTGATAAATCCAACCTGCGCGGCCATTCCAGTCATCTGCGTGTTGTTCGATGATTGGGTGATAGTGAAAATTCTCGAAGTCACGTGCCCATTGCTGCGGTAAATCACTGAGATAAAACCCAATCGCTGCCCGATTAGACCAGTACAGGTGAATTTCTTGTTTTGGGTTAAGGGCCAGAGCGCCTTCAATCAGTGCTTTCATCTGGGAAAAACCACTGCCTGCGGCCACCATTAACAACGGCTGTTCTTTATGTCCGTCGAGGAAAGCCTGATTCAACAGGCAATCGCCACCGGGCAAGGTCGCACGAACCACCACCGCATTCTGCAGAAACTTCACCACGGCTTCTGCCGTTGGGCTGTTAGCTGCAATGTGTAATTCCAGACGACGACTGTCACCGCCAGTGATCGCACCCGGCGCCGATGCAATGGAGTACGGAAACTGTTTTGACTCGGCATGTTCATCTTCGACCTGCAGCATCAGGTACTGGCCGGGCCAATAATCGAACTTTTTACCCGCCGGAGCCATCAGCTCAACGCGGTAGATGTTGTCGGCCATTAACGTCACCGACGGAACCTGACAAGCCAGGGTCACTTCCGTTTTGTGATTAGGCGCAAAAACATCGTTCATAATAATCTCTATATCTGTCTTAGGTTTAGCGACACAGCATAATACCTGATTATCCTGCTCAAGTATGGACTGCCCCAGGGAATTGCCGAAATCAAACTCACCCGACTGGCGATCGCCCTGGCAAATATGGCAGATGCCGTTCTCACAGCTCACCGGTACAATCACCCCTTGGCGTAACGCGGCATCGGCGATGGCTTCGTCTTCGCGACATAAAACGGTGACGCCGTTTGGCTGGAAAGTGACCTTGTGGGTTTTCATCCGAGCCCAAGCTCATCCCAAATGGCATCCACCTTCTCTTTCACTTCCTGATCCATCACAATCGGCGTGCCCCACTCGCGGTCGGTTTCACCAGGCCATTTATTGGTTGCATCCATCCCCATCTTCGAACCTAAGCCCGATACCGGCGACGCAAAATCGAGGTAATCGATCGGCGTATTTTCAATCATGGTGGTATCACGCGCCGGGTCCATACGGGTAGTAATCGCCCACATCACATCTTCCCAATTGCGGGTATCCACATCGTCGTCCACCACAATCACAAACTTGGTGTACATAAACTGACGCAAGAACGACCAGACCCCCATCATCACCCGCTTGGCATGACCCGGGTACTGCTTCTTCATGCTCACCACGGCCATACGGTATGAACAACCTTCCGGTGGCAGATAAAAATCAACAATCTCCGGAAATTGCTTCTGCAGAATGGGCACAAACACCTCGTTCAGTGCCACACCAAGAATGGCTGGCTCATCCGGTGGACGACCGGTGTAAGTACTGTGATAAATCGGATCTTTGCGATGAGTAATGCGTTCAACCGTAAATACCGGAAACTCATCCACTTCGTTGTAATAACCTGTGTGGTCACCGAAGGGGCCTTCCGGCGCCATTTCTCCGGGATGAAGAACACCTTCAAGAACAATCTCAGCCGAAGCCGGCACCAGCAGATCATTCCCGATGCTTTTCACCAGTTCGGTTTTGCTGTCGCGCAATAAACCAGCGAAGGCGTATTCGCTTAAGGTATCGGGAACCGGCGTTACAGCTCCGAGAATGGTCGCCGGGTCGGCACCCAGAGCAACCGTCACCGGGAAAGGTTCACCCGGACGCTCCTGTTGCCACTCACGGAAATCCAACGCGCCGCCACGATGACTTAACCAACGCATAATCAACTTGTTTTTACCGATTACCTGCTGGCGATAAATACCCAGGTTATGACGGTCTTTATGCGGGCCTTTGGTAATCACCAATGGCCAGGTAATCAGCGGCGCAGCATCACCAGGCCAGCAATGTTGTACCGGGATTTTACTCAGATCGACATCATCGCCTTCCAGCACAACCTGCTGACAGGGTGCGTTTTTGATTTGCTTCGGCCCCATGCTCAGAACCTTTTTGAAAATCGGCAGCTTTGCCCAGGCGTCTTTCATGCCTTTGGGTGGCTCAGGTTCTTTAAGAAACGCCAGCAGCTTGCCCACTTCGCGTAACGCTTCGACGGAGTCTTCACCCATGCCCATTGCCACCCGTTCTGGTGTACCAAACAGGTTGGCCAGCACCGGCATATCGTGGCCTTTTGGGTTCTCGAACAATAACGCCGGGCCTTTGGCACGGAGCACACGATCGGAGATTTCAGTCATCTCCAGATAAGTATCCACCGGGTAGCTGATGCGTTTCAGCTCACCGCGTTTTTCCAGCATTTTGATAAAGTCGCGCAGATCTTTGTATTTCACTGCCTGCCTCTTATGTCTGATCCGGTTTTTCGCTGCCGCATTCTAACAGCTTCCGACTGGCTAGGCTGTATAACTGCTGTATAATCAGCGGCTTTCTGTGTTCCCCGGTTAAAACACCCTTTATGCAAGCACGAGCTACTCTGATTTCTGCTGCCATCGCTGGTTTTAGCGGCGTTGCTCTGGGCGCGTTTGGTGCTCATGGCCTGAAGACTGTGTTATCGGCCAAGATGCTGACCGTCTGGCAAACCGCCGTGCAGTATCATCTGGTACACGGCGCAGTGCTGCTAGCACTGGCAATTGCGCTGATGGCGTTGCCGAAAAGCGATATAAAGATCTGGCTGCAACGCTCATCTACCATGATGCTGGCGGGTCTTCTGCTATTCAGTGGCAGCTTGTATCTGTTGGCGCTGACGGACATCCGGTCGCTGGGGATGATTACCCCGATTGGTGGCCTCAGCTGGTTAATTGCCTGGGGGCTGATTGCGGTCGCTGCGTTTAAAATGCCAGTAAGCCATAACGAACATTAATTGAATTAAATTTCGACACCTGTACCCGAGAACTACCGTGACTGAAGAAAACCAGAACAACGATCTTCCACAAGAAGAAAGCACCTCTGCGGAAAACGAAGCAGCCCTGAGCCAGGAAGGTAAACCAGAAGGCAAAAAAGAATACCGCCGTGGTATTAAAAGCTTTGTTATTCGCGCCGGTCGCTTAACCAAAGGCCAGGAAGGTGCCTTGGAGCGCCAGTGGCCCATCATGGGCATGGAGCTGGAAGACGGTCCGATTGATCCCAAAGCCGTATTCGGCCGTGATGGTCATGTCGTCGTAGAAATTGGTTACGGTATGGGCCAGTCATTAGTTCAGATGGCACAAGCCGCACCAGAAAAAGACTTTATTGGTGTTGAAGTGCACCTGCCTGGCGTTGGCTCATTACTGAATCACGCGGAAGAAGCCGGTGTTACCAACCTGCGTACTTATAAAGATGACGCCATTGAAGTGCTGAAGCTGATTCCGGATAACAGCATCGATACCGTGCAGTTATTCTTTCCGGACCCATGGCACAAGAAGAAGCATCACAAGCGCCGTATAGTGAATGCCGAGTTCGCCCAGACCCTGCGTCGCATCTTAAAGCCGGGTGGCATCTTCCATATGGCCACCGACTGGCAGCCCTACAGCGAACATATGCTGGAAGTGATGGACGTGGCTGAAGGTTACGAAAACATTGCAGGCAAAGGTCAGTGTGTTGACCGTCCGGATCATCGTCCGTACACCAAGTTTGAAAAACGCGGTGAGCGTAAAGGACACGGTGTTTGGGATATTATGTACCGCAAAGTCAGCTAAGGCTGAATTAATTATAATTCTATAAATTAAAATCAGAGCAGAAACATGCAAAAGAAAGATAAAGAAAAAGTATTTGGCGGTGATTGGACTGAAGAACAACTGCGCGCATTTATCGACGTAGAAAGCCACGATGGTACCGAGGTCGACTACACCGCAGTCATCCGTGCATACCGTCATATGGTTCCGGCAACCTTCCAGCAATACATTAATCTGTTTGTTGCAGAGGGCCATAACCTGAACGCAAAAAACCTGGACGGCAACAGCCTGCTGACAACTATATCAAGTCACGTTCAGGGGGCTGAATACGCAGAGATTTTAAAAGCAGCTGGAGCTGAGTAACAGCAATATCAAAACTCATAGTAGGGGCTTATCGCCCCTACTTGACTCACAGACCTTCAGAATTTTTTCTCCTTATAATCATTCGCTTAAACGTAATCCCTTTAAAAAAATTTTAAGAAAAAACGATTATTCACCGTTAATAGCAATGAGCGTGATCATAACTGGCCGTATATGAAACGAGCCTTAACAAATCTGGTTTTCGTTCACATATTAAGCCAGCTGGTTGCAATGCCTGTTATATCAACTAGGTTATAAATTACCTCCTCCAGTTAAGCGCTCATTAAGTAGCCACAGCTGATCGATCAGTTTTTACGGATATAAAGGCTCTTAATGATTATTAAAAGACCAAAACTATCAACAGTGCGACGAGATCGTTCGCCCTGTCTTTTCTCATCTGTGACAAAGCTTCAGCTCTGTGTTTTTCCCAAGCTTATTTCACCAGCCCCACACATTGAAGGAACGGTCCTATGAGAAACCTGAAGATTGCCCATAAAATTTATTTGCTGGGTTTTTTGCAACTGGTACTACTGGGGTCCATCGCCGCTGTTGCACTCAGTCAGATGAATAAAATTGGAAAAGAGCTGGTTCAAATTTCCGAAGAAGACATTCCTCTGGCCAATAAACTTACCACGCTGACCGAACACCAATTGGAACAAGCACTATTATTTGAGCGCAGTTTATTGAAAGCCTCGCTGATCGAACAAGGACAAAACCAATACCGTAGCGACCTCGATATCAGCATCAACAAGTTACAAAAGCTGCAGAAAAAGATTAGTGCCGAAATCTCATATGTTGACAAATTTATCGCCAATGCAATTCCACTGCTGCACGATGACAAGGCACGCGGAGAGTTCGCCAGCCTGCAAACAGATCTGAAATCAGCCAATAGCTCATATATGAGTCTGATTGTCGAAATGAATAACCTCGTTAGCCAGGCACAGAGCAGCGGTGTCAGCTCCATCGGTACCCAGATCAAAGGCGTGGAAGACGCTGAAGATCAACTGGAGCAACAACTGCTGGCTATGCAACAGCGGATTCAGGCTTTTACACTGAACTCCGCTATAAAAGCGGAAAGGGACGAGCGTCAGGGGCAGCAGCTGATTGCTCTTATTACAGCCATTGCCATGCTGGCTGGTCTTATTCTTCCCTTTGTAATCAGCACAGCTATCGTTGCACCTGTTAAAGACCTGCGCCATCGGCTAATGGAGATGTCACAGGGAAACGGTAATCTGCGTCAGCAATTGGACGCCAGTGCCAAAGACGAGGTCGGCGACGTCGCCCGAGCCTTTAATCAATTTACCGGCGTATTGCGCACCATGATCCTGGGTACCAACACACAAGTTGAAGAACTGGATCAAGCGGCCAGCAAAACTCTGAAAGTCATGCGCACCACTCAGGAAAATGTTGATCGCCAGCGTGATGAAACCGATCAGATTGTGACGCTGGTTAACCAGATGAACACCACCATTGAAGAGGTTGCAAACAGCACATCCAGTGCTTCAGCAATTACCGGGCGAGTTCGTGATCGGGTCGAATTAGGACGAAACAGCGCGGCTGAAACACAAAGCGTTATTGAGAACCTGACGGAGGAAATTCAGCAAGCGTCTCTGGTTATTCAGTCATTGGTCACGGAAACCAATAGCATTGGCAGCGTATTAGAATCCATTCGCGGGATTGCCGAACAAACCAATTTATTAGCGTTAAATGCCGCCATCGAAGCCGCCCGAGCCGGGGACACTGGTCGCGGTTTTGCCGTTGTCGCCGACGAGGTCCGCTCTCTGGCACAACGCACACAATCATCCACGGAAGATATTCAGAATCTGGTGCAACGACTGCAAACGGAAGCACATAATGCCGTCAGCAGCATGGAAAAAGGCAATAAAATCAGTACCAAATGTCTGAACCACAGCTTGGAAACCAGCCAGATTTTTGAAGAAGCACGCGAGGCGGTTAACGAAATCAACGACTTCAATCAGCAAATTTCCAGCGCCACGGCACAGCAGGCCAGTGTTTCTAAAGAGGTGAGCAGTAACCTCAACACCATTGCCAAAATTGCAGAAGTAACCAGCCAGGGAGCCAAGGAAACGTCGGAGTCCAACGAGAACATCGCAACAAGACTGATGGATTTACACGCTAACCTGAACACATTTCACGTGTAGCGACGACGTTAGAATAAATAGACGAGGGCAACACCAAACACTAGGTTAGTGTTCTGACGTACCAGTGGGCTGTCGGCAAAGTCGGCTGCGGAAACATCCACATAACGAAGAAAACCAGCCGCCAGGTAATGATCCCGGATCAAAGCCAAACTGTAGCTGACACCGTAGCCGCCAAATCCGCTTCCTGCCGAGTATTGTGCCCGCTCGGTCGTTGCGAACTTCTGCTCTACGCCATAAAAGTAGTCGTGATAGGCTGCTGTCGCAGAGCGTACTTCAGTACTTAACTGTGAACGTACTTCCAGCTGCTTGCTGCGGTATGAATGACGCCAGTTTAACACCGGATTAAATGTTGCTCCCCGGAATGCCGCCGACGCGAAATCGGTACTGATTGCTGAACGCAACGGCAACACCAAAAACAGCGCGTTGTCGTTATTGCGGTCGCCGCGAAAATAATAATGCAACGCCGGGCCAGCCTCACCCAGGAAATCGACATCATCCATACCTTCACGGGCTTTATTATTGTCGCTCTCCACCCGGATTGCACCGCCAAAACTCAACTCCAACGACCAGTGTCCCGACTGCCATAAGTTCCCCTGAATCGCATTGCGGTCGATGCTCAGTTTTTCACTGCGGTAGCGAAGATAAGGGACAGGTAACACGTAGTCTTCAGCTTCATCACTGCCGAAATAATCCGGCACATGCGCATATCCAATACCAATACCGGCTTCCAGTTCGGCCTGAGAGAACACACTATGAAGCAGCAAGGACAGGAAGATGAATGTTCTCATCGGTCGGATTCAAATTCTTGTTTTAATTGTTCGATAACCTGTGGATCGGTGTGCAGCTCGAAGGCGGCATTGGTTGCTTCAATGGCAATGGCCACCCAAATACCGGTAAAGGTTAAACCAACAATGGCAATTACCAGTGAGATTAACCGCGACGGTGGCTGCAGCGGCCGGATATCACCATAGCCCACCGTGGTCGCGGTGATGAGGCCCCAATAGAAGGCATCAAACGCTTTCCAGTGTTCAATGCGGCCAACCAGCTGGCTCAACAACAAAACAATCACCGACAGAAAAACCAGTACCGGTGAAATCAGCCACAATGCTGCGGCAAACACTTCTATAAATGTCCAGGTAAAAGCCATACAATTTTATATCCATAAGGGAAGAGTGTTAACAATGACTGCGATACACCTCGCAGTCAGGGCTCAGAGCAGCTGCAACAGGGCCAACGATCAACTGAAAATACCAGAAATTACCGACGTTGCGGATAAACGCGCAACCAGAACAGATGAAAGCGCTATCACCGAAGCGCTTAAAACCGTACTTAACCAGGCATTGCGAAGTCACCAATCGGATCTTTTTCCATCGCAGGTCAATGGTCCATCACCTACAAAAATGAAAACAATTTTCATTTGCGATTAAGCGTTTCAATGTGTATCCTGCACGGCCCTTGTTTTCAGGTGGATATTTTTAAGGCGGTTAAGCAACCCTGATGCAGTTGTTAAAACTATATATATCAACCAGTTAGTCCCACTGGCCCAGCGTGTCTGAGGTTGGGGCTGAGCTGCCAGACGAGAGTTATATAGCCGATGCGTTATTTATTTGATCGGGATCTGGATTACTCAAGCTGTGGTGTTGGTTTTATCACCCACAAATACAGCCTCCAGACCCACGAACTGTTAGAACACGCCCATCAGGCGTTATGCAAAATTCCCCACCGCGGTGGGTTCAACGCCAAAGGCATTGGTGACGGTGCCGGTGTTAACGTTGATATTTCCCTTAATTTCTATCGCCACCTGACTGGCAACCCTGATCTGCAACCCGGTGAATTTGGCGTTGCTAACTTCTTTTATCCACGTGATGAAGCTCAGCACGATGAAGCTGAAAAGATTCTGCGTGAGGTGTTCGCCCAGTATAAGCTGGATATCCTGTTATGGCGCGATGTCGCGGTTAATCCGGATGCGCTGAATGAAGCCAGTGCCGCAGCCCAGCTGGTCATCCACCAGTTAGTGTTTGCCCGTCCGTCACACATTCAGGATCAGACCGCATTTGAAGTGCTGCTGAACGAAGCGCTGGAAGACATCGAGTATCCGGCCTTTAAGCGCCCGGAACTGGACGGTTTTTACCCATTGTCGATGAGTTCGCGCACACAAGTGTTCAAAGGTCGCCTGAACAGCTGGGAAGTGGTGCCGTACTTCCAAGACTTGAACGATCCTGAGCACCAGATTCATACCTTATTTTTCCACACCCGGTTCTCCACCAATACGGCACCGAACCCCATGTTCGCCCAGCCGTTCCGTCGTATGGCGCACAATGGTGAGTTGAACACCGACCGTAAGAACCGCCTCAGTGAAGATGCCATTGCCCGCTCCCACGGCAAAGACATCATCTTCCCGAAAGGCCAATCGGACTCTGCCCGTCTCGACCAGACCATGGCACGCCGCATTATCGAAGACCAGTTGGAAATCGATACCGCTGCGTTGGCGATGATGCCCCCGGCGTGGGAAAACGACGAGCGCTTGCCAGACAACGTGCGTGACATGCTGGAGTATTTCAGCCTGTACGAAGAGAAAAACGATGGTCCGGCAGCACTGATCTTTGGCGATGGAATCAAAGTCGGCGCCCGCCTTGACCGTTTGGGCTTGCGTCCACTGCGTAGCGTGGAAACACATGACTATCTGGCGGTGATGAGTGAAGCGGGTCAGATCGACTTCCCGGCCGACACCGTTATCCGCCGTGGCCGTATTGAAGCCGGTGGTATGATCGTATTCGACCACGAGCATCAGCGTATCGAATACACTCACGACGTCCTGGAGCGCTTAGCGCAACAAGCAGACTACTCGCAATTGCTGGCCGATGCCCACATCGACCTCGAGCAACTGCCGGAAAAATCCCTCGCCGATGTAACAATCAACAGCCCGTTGAACATTGCTGCCCGTCATGTGGCGTATAGCCTCAACCAGGAAAGCTTCAAGTTTATGCTCGATCCCATGCTGCAAAACAGCATGGAGAAGATTTCTGCCATGGGTTACGGCCTGGCACCCAACGCTCTGGCACGCGATGAAGGTGGCATGTCGCGTTACTTCAGTCAGCGCTTTGCTCAGGTTACCAATCCGCCGCTCGACAGCATCCGTGAAGCGGACGGCATGACTCTGCGCGTTGCGTTGGGTCGCAAACCTAATTTCTCTGATGGTTCCACCCGCCAACTGGTGGTACAGTCGCCAATTCTGCAGCCGCAACACATGCTGCAAATAGAAGAACAAAAAGCACTGCGGGTAGAACGCATCAACACTCTGTATCAGCCGGACTTCGGTAACGCCGAGCAGAATGAAGCCAATATGCTGGAAGCGCTGGAGCGGGTTTGTAGCCATGTAGAAGCCGCAGCGCGCAACAACTGGGATATCATTGTTCTCAGTGATCGCGAAGTGAGTCACCAGTACGCAGCCTTACCAGCCTTATTGGTTGTTTCAGCAGCCAACCAGCGCTTGATCAAACAAGGCCTGCGCTTCAATTCCAGTCTGGTTGTAGAAACCGGTCAGGCCTGCTCAACCCATGATATCGCCTGTATTCTCGGTTTTGGTGCTTCTGCAGTTTGTCCACTGAGTGTGTATTATCGCGCTCAGGAGTTGTACAGCGACGATGTCGCAGTCGCCCAAGCGGTGAACAACTTCCAGAAAGCGGTACAAAAAGCGCTGATGAAGACCATGGGCAAGTTTGGCCTGTGTACTGCCGAAAGTTACATCGGTGGTGAGTTCTTCGAAGCCAACTTTATCGATACCCAAGATCCGGTATTACACCGTATCTTCCCGAACATTCACTCGCCGGTTGGCGGTGCGCGGTTCGCCGATATCGCCGCCAATGCCACCCAATGGCATGGCCGGGTGGCCGAGGTTCAGGGTGAAAATGAAATACCGCTGTTAGGTCTGTTTAAAGAACGCAGCGACGGTGCTGGTCATAGCTTTGGCACCACCTCGGTGCGTGAATTTATCAACATGACCGAGGAGCCGATTCAGTACGCGGAAGAACAAGAGGAAGCACCGCTTCTCACTGTTCCTGAAGACGATGGCTACCGTAAGCTGGGCTTTGAAGCCTGCACCCCTGAACAAATCGATAACTTCGAGATCACCCCGGCTTACCGTACGTTCTGCAAAGAGATGTATGCCGAACGTGGTGCGCGCCCGGCGACTATTCGTGATGTATTAACCCTGCCGATCAATCTGGCCGTGTGTACGTCTGAAGCCGACTTTGTTGCTGAACTGAACCGGGTATCACTGCAAGGCAATGCGGTTTGTGCCTTTCAGGGCGCTGATATTGCCGTCAACGACGCCGAAAACAGCGTTGCGTTGACTCTGCATGACGCTGCCAACACCGATACTAACGCTCGTGCCGAAGCCCTGCTGAATGCCCTGCAACAGCGTTTGGGAGCAGACATAACGGCAGCCAAACACGATGGCAGCACCGTTCATCTGAGCGCTGAGAAAAAAACCTGGGACCTGCTGTCGCGCCTGCAAGCGGTGCCGAGTGCCATTGATTTGGCTGAAGTACAACCCGCTCATGAAATCACGCCGATGTTTGCCTCCGGTGCCATGAGCCATGGCGCGCTGGTCGCAAAGGCCCACGAGGCCGTGGCGCAAGGTACCAATATCGCCGGTGCCATGAGTAACTCCGGTGAAGGGGGTGAACACTCCCGCCGTTATAACACCGTGAAAGCCAGTAAGATCAAGCAGTTTGCTTCCGGTCGTTTTGGTGTTTGGGTCGGTTATCTGGCTGATCCGGCGTTGCAGGAAATTGAAATTAAAATCGCCCAGGGCGCTAAACCGGGTGAAGGTGGCCAATTACCGTCCGCCAAAGTGAACGTCGAAATTGCCGCCGCCCGTGGTGGCACACCGGGTGTGGAGCTGGTGTCTCCGCCACCGCATCACGATACCTACTCGATTGAAGATTTGGGTCAGCTGATCCACGACGCCAAAGCGGCGCGTGTTCGCGTAATTGTGAAACTGGTGTCCTCTGAAGGTGTCGGTACCATCGCGGTTGGTGTGGCGAAAGCCGGCGCCAACGTGATCAACATTGCCGGTAACACCGGTGGTACCGGTGCGGCTCAGGTCACCAGTCTGAAAAACACCGGCCGTGCGGCTGAAATTGGTATTGCTGAAGTGCATCAGGCACTGGCTGAAAACGGCCTGCGTGAGCGCGTTATCCTGCGTTGCTCCAACGCCCACCAGACCGGTCTCGATGTGGTGAAGTCCGCCATGTTAGGTGGTGACTCATTCGAGTTCGGTACCACCGCACTGATGATGCTGAAGTGTGTGATGGCGAAGAACTGTAACGTGAAATGTCCGGCGGGTCTGACGACCAACCCGGAGGTTTACGAAGGCGATCCACGTGCCCTGGCGCAGTACTTTATTAATCTGGCCCACGAAGTGCGTGAGATCCTGGCCAGCCTGGGTTACCGCAGCCTGCGTGAAATTCGTGGCCGCAGCGACCTGCTGCAGTTAGTGGATCACCCGGCGATGAACGGTCAGCTGGATATGAGTGCTATGTTGCGCCCGGCGGATGCGTTACACCTGCCGGATGCGGTTGCTCTGGAAGCCGACTTTACTCCGGACGACAGCTATATCGAGCAGGCGCTGGAGAAGTTCTTCGATCAGGCGGTTTCCAGCCTGAGCATCGAAGGCCCGAATCTGAACAACTGTAATAAAACCACCGGTGGCCAGTTCGCCATCGATGTGGAGCGTCACCTGAACTACGAGATGACCGACGCCCAACGTGCGGCTCATCCGGCGATTGACGTATTGGCCAATGGCCGTGTGATTCTGCGTGACGACAGTCTGCAGGTATCCAGTACAAACTCTGCCGGTCAGAGCTTCGGTGCGTTTAATAACTCGGGGATTACCCTGCGTCACAGCGGCACCTGTAACGACGGTGTTGGCAAAGGTTCCAGCGGTGGTCGAATTATCGTCACCAATGCAGGCGGCGGTATTCCTGCTGGAGACGGTGTCACCGGTGCTGCGGTATCCGATACCTGTGAAGACGAAGGCAACGTACTCGTGGGTAACTTCGCCCTGTTTGGCGCCACCGGCGGTGAACTGTTTGTAGAAGGCCAGGCCGGTGACCGTTTTGGGGTACGTAACTCCGGTGCGGTGGCAGTGGTTGAAGGCGTAGGTGACTTCTGCTGCGAATACATGACCAACGGCAGCATCATCAACCTCGGCAGCTACGGCAAAGGTTTCGGTAATGGTATGAGCGGTGGTACCGCTTACCAGTACGACCCAAGTGGTCTGATCGTGGAGCGCTGTTCCCACGATTCAGTGAAAGCGACGCGTTTGGCCGATGGTTCCGAGCTGATGCAGGGCCAGGAAATGGTACTGCGTCTGCACCTGGAGCAACACCTGCAGGCGACCGGTTCTGAGCTGACCAAACAATTACTGGATAACTGGCAACAAAGCCGCGAGCACTTCTTTGTGCTGATCCCGCTGGCACTGTACAGCTATCACTGTGGCGACCAGATTCTGGCCAAGTCCAACCGTAAAGCCATGGTTGAAGAATTGTCCCACGGCTGGGGACTGTGGCACCTGCGCCGTCTGGCCGAAGCCTACCGCCATGACAACACCATGTTTGATGGTCAGCTGCCGGGTTACGGCGACTGTGATACCGATCTGATCTGCCGTTATGCCAACGCTATGGGCGTGTTACGTCGTGCCCGCGAAGCAGCGGAGAAACACGAGCTGGTGAAATCCGGACGCGAAGATGTTGAAACCATTGCCCGTCACCTGCTGGTCAGCGAAGACCGCAAACTGCTGGAGCAACTGTTTAAAGACGTCAAAGAAGCCCTGTGTGAATACTCAGATGAAGCTCTCGCAGCCCTGCTGGCAGACAAACGCGTACGCGACTACAAAGAGTCACTGAGCAAACGCGAAGTCTGGGATACCCGTGCCTGGGGTACGGCGGTGTGGATCATGGCGCGTGATCATGACAACCACCGTGAACTGGCAGAATTCCCGGCATTAGAACAAGCACTGGCAAGCGTTTATGCCAATGTGCTGGCGGAAGTGATGGCAGTAAACGCCGCTTAAAAAGATTTAAAAACTATCGATGATTTTGCTCAGGCAAAAATCGGGGGAAACACTATGAACGATATGGTGAAGAAAAAGGACACTGCGCAGCAGGTTCCGTTTTTACCGCAGGATATACCGTTTAACGACGAACAACGTCAGTGGATGAGCGGCTTCCTGGCCGGTCTGCACAGCCGTATGCTGGTTCAGGCCAGTGCTGGCGGTGCTGCGGCGGCACCGACCGCGGCGGCACAAAAGCCACTGACGATTATGTTCGGTTCACAAACCGGTAACAGCGAAGCCGTTGCCGAAGAAGCTGCAGACGCAGCACGCGCGCAGGGACTGGCGCCTGTCGTACTGGATATGGAAGACGTCGATGTGGCACAACTGCCCGCGATGGAGCGTCTGCTGATTGTTACCAGTACCTACGGTGAAGGCGAAATGCCGGATAACGCCCAGGCACTATGGGATGCAGTCAGCGCCGACGATGCGCCAAAACTGGATAACACCTTCTTCTCGGTACTGGCCTTAGGTGACAACAACTACGATGGCTTCTGTGTTGCCGGTCAGATGTGGGATGAACGTCTGGAGCAGTTAGGCGCCCAGCGTATTGGCGATCGTGTTGACTGTGATGTCGATTTCGAAGCACCATCTCAGGCTTGGATTGAAGCCGTGGTTCCGGTTATCGCTGCCAAAGGTTCCGATGCCGGAGCTGCAGCACCAGCAGGAGGTGATGGCAATACTGCACCAAAAAAGGCGAAATCGAAGTACAGCCGCAGCAACCCGCTGGAAGCCGAACTGACCTGTAAAAAAGTACTCAGTGGCAAAGGCTCCAGCAAAGAAATTATGCATTTTGAATTTTCACTGGCAGGCAGTGGCGAGCGCTATAACGCCGGTGATGCACTGAATGTGATCGCTGAAAACCGCCCGGATCTGGTGGACGAAGTGGTTGCTCACTTTGGCGTTAAAACTGACGACAGCGTTTTGTGGAACGATGTACCGCATAAGCTCGGTCAACTGCTGACCGAAGGTCTGGAGATCCGTAATCCAAGTAAAGAGCTGATTGCTGAACTGGCGCAGCGTAACGGTGATGAAGAACTGACGCGTCTGCTGGAAAACGATGATAACGAAGCACTGAACGACTTCCTGTGGGGCAAAGACTGCGTTGACCTGCTGAAAGCCTATCCGTGTGAAATCAGCATCGAAGAATTCTGTGCTCTGTGTAAGGCGTTAGCGCCGCGTGCATATTCGATTTCTTCCAGCATCAATGCCCACGCAGAAGAAGTGCACCTGACCATCGGTAGCGTGCGTTACAACCAGGATGGCCGCGACCACAATGGCGTGTGCTCAACCTTCCTGGCGGACGTGGCAAACGAAGGTAACAAGATTAAGTGTTACTTCTCGCCCAACAAAAACTTCGCCGTGCCAGAAGATAACAACCTGCCAATGATCATGGTGGGCCCGGGTACCGGCATCGCACCATTCCGCGCCTTCCTGGAAGAACGTCAGGCACGTGGTGCTCAGGGTGATAACTGGTTGTTCTTCGGTGACCGCAATAAAGACAACGACTTTATCTACCGCGATGAAATCGAAGCTATGCAAGAGTCTGGTCTGCTGACCAAACTGGATCTGGCCTTCTCTCGTGACCAGGCTGAGAAAATCTACGTTCAGGATCGTATGCGTGAAAGCGGTGCGGAACTGTTCGCCTGGTTAGAGCGTGGTGGTTATTTCTACATCTGTGGTGATGCGTACCGTATGGCCAAAGACGTGGACGACGCCCTGCATCAGCTGATTGCCGAACACGGCAAACTGAGCCCGAACGATGCATCGGAGTATGTAGCGAAGTTGAAGAAGGAAAAGCGTTACGTACGTGACGTTTACTAAAATCTATCTACGTTGCTTCTGCTTTGTTAAAAACAGGTTCAATGTGCTCATTTATTATTTATAAACTGCGCGCTTTCACCTGTTTTTGCCTCGCATAAGCTGCCTCGAATACGATTTTAGCCAACTCGAAAAAGCACTGAGTAAAATAAAAAAGGCGTTTAACTCTCTTATTTTGAGAAAGTTAAACGCCTTTTTGTTTAAATTTTTTCTTGGTTTGTTTGCGTTACAACAAAGCCACTACTTTGCCTTCACCCACTTCATCACAAATATTCTGAATACGCTCTTCGGTAAGTCGTAATTCACGACGACAGCTGGCACGAATCACTTCCGGTCGTTCTGACTGTTGCGAGAAATCTTCCAACTTTTGCTTCAGCCAGAACAACACATCCAGCGGATTGTGCAACGCATAGGGACGTTCACACACCGCTTTTACGTCCAGCGCTGCCTGAATAAAGCTGCTGAACTGCGCTTGTGTCGCATCGTTGTTACGCAATGCAAAACCACACACCGTCAGGAGGGTATTGGCTTGTTCAAAATCACGTCGGAACTGATCCAACCTACGAATGCGGTGACCACGTTCAACTGGGTCCATTACGGCTCTCTTTACTTAAATGAGAATGATTTTCATTATATTAAAGGACTGAAATAAATCCAGTGATTTTCGCCATAAAATGAATCAACTACGGTCGCAGAGCGGGACGACCGCGGATACCACCACCACCGGAAGATATCCCCGGCGATCCGTTAACCATGGCCATACCAGTGGAGTTTTTTATTCGTTAATTCGGGCGATCAAAACCGCAATAACCGATCGGATTAAATAACTCACGCGGTCTCTGCTATCATCAAGTGACAATAATATCATCAAATATTCTGTTATGGTGATCTAGCAGTAAAGAGAGTTATGAATCAGTTCGATAAAGACATCCGTATTGCCGTTACCCTCGGCCAACCCGCTTCCGTTCAACAGGCATTGCAGCAGTATCAACAACATCTGAACGATGGTAGCGCCTTTCAGAACAACTGCTTTAATATCGAATTTGTGGCGCAATCCGAAACATGCGATAGCCACCAGCCTGAAGCCCAAAGACGTCTGCAATTCAGCGACATTAGCGATGAAACACTGCGCCAATACGCCTTGTTATCCTGGCGCATGGGGCCGGAAGACTGGAACTTCCTGAACCGCGAACCGATTGCCGACGACGATGAAATCTACGTATCCGAAGCGATTATTTTTGCCATTGCCCTGCAATACGATGAACTGCAGGCGGAGGTGATTCGCACCGCCGAGGCCATGGTGGATTATTCCCGCCGCATGAACGACACCGACTCGATCTGGGTCGACGATATGCGGGTCTTTGCCGCCGAAGCTTTATTTGTGCTTGGCTGCCACAATCCGCAGCACATTTATTTACTTGGCCAGTTCTTTATCCCGTACTGGGATGACGAACACGCCACCGGCTACAGCGATTACCTCAAGCATTTTGTCCACAGCCACGGCTGGAACGACGACGTTATCAAGGCTTACCTCTGGTGTGATAACGACAATATCCGCTATCAGATGTTTGGTATCGAATGGGAGTCCGACACGCATTACCAACCGCTGGGCGACTACTTACGTCAGCATCCACAACGGTATGAATGGTTTAAACAAGCACTGACCGAGCGCCTGCTGAGCCGTCCAATGCTGCTGGAAAGTGAAGATGTTGATGCCGACGAAGCGAACCCGGTACTCAGTCTGTATCTGACGTTACTGCCGCTGGAAGGCGATCTGTTTGAAGAAGATGATATGGAACAACATCGCCAACAGACCTTTATCAGCGCCAGCCTCGAAGATGAAGCGATGGATCTGCAACAGCAGATTGCTGCAAAAACCGACCAGCCGCTGGTGTATTATGCCCAGCGTAATATTGAGCGTCTTGAAGAAAGCGAGCGGGACAAAGATGAAGGCGATTTGCTGCGCAGCATCAAGCCGCTGGTTCTGGCGTTAACGGAAGGCGAAACACTGTGGCGCTATGTGGTGGATGGCAGCAACCCACAAGCCGTTAAAAAGCTCGCCGAAATCCCGCTGGTTTCCCACGCAAAACAGCATGCGAAGACGTTTTACAACCACTTTAAAGGCGAGCTGCTGTTTGGCGAAGAGAACAAAGACTTCATGGACGAACTCTGGTCGATCACCAGTGATTTGCTGTCGGAATTATTATGCGACGATGACGACGCGGCCTGCATCGCCGATGTGATGCCATCAACCGATCTGAACCAGCGTCAGCAACAATGCCTGCGCTTACTCGATATCTTTTATTACGCCCTTGGCCAGCGTGAATTCGACGATTTTATGCGTCGTATGGTGGTTGATCGTTATGAACTGATGTCGGCACGTGAATATTTCTTACGCTATACCCAGGTGCCCGCAAACGAAATCAACCTGCGCTTATTAACCGATGTCAGCGATCAGTTTAGCGATATGAACAACCGCTTATACCGCGCCAATTTCGAACACGCCGAGCGCTTAATGAGCAGTGATCGTGAGTTGGTCGACCCGAACCGTTGGCCAAAAGAAGACGATCGTTTTTCGGTTGGTCAGTACACTCTGATGGCTTATCAGCTGTACCGCGATTTCCGCAATAACTTCGCCGATGCCCATACCGAAACGCTGGCAGAGACACTCAATCAGCGCGACCACTGGCAGACGCTGTTCAATTATCTGCGCGAAAACATGAACATTCTCGGCAGCGGTATTTTTTCCGATCAGGGTATGGACGAGCAGCAGATCGCTCAGCTACTCGACTATTTCGCCAGCGAGCAACCTGAGCTGAGTCAGCAACAAGCCATCGGGCTGTTTGACGAGTTTGCCCATCGCGACGATTGTGTGCGCCGCGCCAGTCTGCGCATGAATTCCTTCAGCGAGCATCAGATTGGTTACCACTTCCTTAACGATCACGATGAAGACTATCAACGCTGTTTGCTGATTTGTTTCTGGCTGCGCCAGTTACCGCTGCCTTGCCGGATTCAGGCTGATCGTATCTGGCAACTGATGGTTACCATGGCACCGGTGCGGGTCGCACGATTGGTACTGCAGGCCGATTCTGACAGTAAATACCGCATTAGATTCGATAACGAATTGCAGGCCATTGATCATTACAAAGAACTGGAGCGCGCCGGTATTGAGCAAGGCTATTTGCTGGCGCTGGAAATGAGCCAGTGCAACCGCAATCACGATGAAGCCGTGGTGTTTTATCAGCACCGACTGAATATGCTGGCTCAGGTCGATAGCGACGACACATCCATGATAGGCAGCATGGAGCGCCAACGCGGGCAGCAACTGCAGCACGGATTACGCTACATCAACGAAGCGTTTAAAACCGAGGTTTACCAGTTGCTGGCACTGGAGCATCCACGTTTTGGTTATGCCCACAACGAAGAACTGCAGCACGACTTCCGCCGGGTGTTACAGCGCACCATCAAACTCAATATTAAGGATGTGGGCTGGAGCGTTTTGCTGGAAACTCTGCAGCAGGAATTTGCCGTACGTGATTACTCCAACTCCGCGCCGGAGCTGGCAGCAAAACCGGTTCAGATTCGTGCGGATTATCGCAAGCTGGAAGATTTTTATGCCTGTAATACCGACTGGCTGAACCTGTGGCTGATTCAGGATTGTGGCGATCATCTCAGCCTGGTAGGTGGTGCCGACATCAGCAGCCTTGGTGAACAGCCTATTGATCTCAGCCAACACTCCGGTGTCGCATTAGTGGTTGATGCCGATCAGGATGTGAATGCGCTGCTGCAGCGGGCGTATGAAATGACGGACCCGGATGTCCGTCAGCAGCACATCAGTGATGCCATTCTGGCGTATGTTGAAGGAGCGCCCAACGCCGACCTGTCCGACACCATCGCGTTACTGCAAAACACATTAGCCACCGACACACTGGAGCTGCAAGCACCAGAATACCGTATGACGGGTCTGGCCAACTTTATCTGGGTACTCGATCCGCCACGCCGTAATCGATTAACCCAGCTGTTCCTGAACACTAACTACCGCGGCTTTAAAATGTTCGAGCAAACGCTGGTTGGCGGCTATCTCGATAAGTTAGTGACCGAAGGCAAAATGCCGTTCGAAGAACGTTTGGGTTTGCACGAAGGCGATGAAGATTACGAAGAAGCAGCAACTGCCGGCCTGATTGTCTGGCTTGAGCAGATCGACATCTGCCCTGAACATTTATTGCTGTATTGCGTTAAGCACTCTGACAGTGAAGCTTGCCAGCAATGGCTTGTGGATTTCGCGACGCGTGGTGAGCTGAAAAAAGCGGCGAAATTCCTTAATGCAAAACACCGTACGGTATTGATGGAAATGCTGGGCGAACAGCAACAAACTCGTTCTTATCTGGGTGATTTTATTAAGGATAAATCACGTGCGGTACGTGATGTCATTACGCGTTATTTGCCGGGGTAAGAGTTTTGAAGCGTGGCACCTTCGGGTGCCACTGGGATGTATTCTGAAAGTCCTGCCTAATAACGTATTTAAACCTTAATAGACACTGACAGCTTTTATGTAACATTTACTCCAGCCTTCATTACCCTCATTAATCTGATAAAAAGGCCTAATTTTTGAACCAGATTTTAATGCAGAAAGTAATGCTGCATATGCATTGTTTGTATTGTCTCCATATAAATATCCACCTTTATTTTTGTAACAACCCGGCATTGCTGAGGAAAATTTGAAATCAACGTAAACTCGAGCAGAAGCTTCGGTTGGAACATATAGAGAATCGACTTCAGACATATTTCCTGTCTCAGGCTTTGCAAAAGCAGAGGAGCAAAAGAATAAGAGAAATAGCGTTTTTTTTGGGAACAGTATTTTATTCATCATCATTCCGTAGAAAATAAAATATCAATAAGACAGAGTTTTGATACTAGCCATTAGTTATAATAAAAACAATAGTAGGGGATGCTCTAGTCAGTTAAGTTCGTATACCTTGTTTAGTGTACCAGCACCTAATTATTTTCCGTACAGTAGGAAAAACCAGCAACTTAGAGCAATAGCTGTCGCTTCTTTTCCAACTCGAGAAAGTCAACGTTTTAAGCCAGTTTCAGATGATTAAATTGATCTGGACATGCCAAAACTACGAACAAGGAATGGGATTACAAAGACTGATCAGCGACCAGCCATTGAAGAAATACATTGGCATTAACCGTACTCCAAGGTAAATACGGAAAACCATAGAAAGAAAAATGCGGTTTAGTTCCTTCCCTTATTCCGCCTCTTCCAGCTGCTCCGTCAGCTCCATCCATTCCATTTCAATCTCTTCCAGCTGAGATTTTAAATCACCCTGCTGAGTTAACAGCTGCTGCAGTTCGTCTTTACGGCTGTCGGAATATAAGTCTGTGTCCGACATTTTTTCTTCGATGGTATCCAGCTGGGTTTGCAGTTTCTCCATCTGCTTCTCTGCGGCTTGCTGCTTTTTACGCAGCGGCGCTAAACGTTGGCGGCGCTCCGCTTCCAGTCGTTTCTGCTCTTTGCGATCCACTTTTACTTCAGCAGGCTTTGCGTCTTCTGAGCTGGCAGAATCACTTCCAGCAATCTGCTCATCTCGCTGCTGCAAGTACGTATGGTAGTCATCCAGATCGCCATCAAATTCCTGCACCTTGCCGTGATCCACCAGCCAGTATTCATCCACCGTGGCTTTTAATAAGTGACGATCGTGGCTCACAATTAAAATTGCGCCTTCGAAGTTTTGCAGCGCAACGGTTAACGCTTCGCGCATCTCGATATCCAGGTGGTTGGTTGGCTCATCGAGAATTAATAAGTTGGGTTTTTCCCAGGCAACACAGGCCAGAGCTAAACGCGCTTTTTCACCACCAGAAAACGGCTCAATCACTTCCAGTGCTTTATCACCGTGGAAACCAAAACCACCGAGAAAGTTACGGATCTCCTGCTCTGACGCCTGTGGTTTTAAGCGTTGCAGAATCAGGGCACCGGACGCTTTTACATCGAGAGATTCAAGCTGATGCTGAGCAAAGTAACCCAAGCGCAGATGCTCACCTTCGCTGCGTTCACCGTTCAGCATCTCAATGTCCCGGCACAGAGTTTTTAGCAGCGTCGATTTACCCGCACCGTTCGGACCTAATAAACCAATACGGTGACCCGGCACCAGAGAGATTTTTACTTGCGGTAGAATGGTAGTTTTCTCACTACCAGATACATAACCCAGGTCGGCATGATCAATCGCCAGCAACGGCGACGACATTTTTTCATAACAGGGGAATTCAAAACGGAACGGCGAATCCACATGTGCCGGAGCAATCAGCTCCATACGCTGTAATTCTTTTAAGCGGCTTTGTGCTTGTTTGGCTTTACTCGCCTTGGCCTTAAAGCGCGTCACAAAGGCTTCAATTTCTTTTACCCGGGTTTGCTGCTTTTCGTACACCGTTTGTTGCTGCGCCAGCTTCTCCGCACGAATTCGCTCATACGCGGAATAGTTACCCGGATACACGGTTAACTGCTGTTGATGTAAATGTACGATATGGTCAGCAACACCGTCGATAAAATCACGATCGTGGGAAATAAATAACAGCGTACCGGGGTAGTTCTTCAGCCACTGCTCCAGCCACAATGTTGCTTCTAAATCTAAGTGGTTGGTGGGCTCATCAAGTAACATCAGGTCCGACGGCATCATCAGCGCCTGAGCCAGGTTCAGACGAATACGCCAGCCACCGGAGAAGTCCTTTACCGGGCGTTTCAAGTCGTCTTGGGAAAAACCCAAACCATGCAGCAGTTGTTCGGCCTTAACCGGCACTTCATAACCTTTGTGCTGATCCATCTGATCGAGCCAGTGGGCCAGATCGTTATCGTCTTTGGCGTTACTGATTCCGGCTTCGATACGACGGTATTCACTGTCACCATCCATCGCATAATCCAGCGCGGAACGTTCGCTGGCTTCCACTTCCTGGCGCATATGTGAGATACGCCACTTTGATGGAATGTATAACTCACCGCCATCAATTTGCAGCTCGCCATTTAACAGCGCAAACAGGCTCGATTTACCCGCACCATTGGGGCCAATCAACGCCAGCTTCTGACCGTCGTGGACACGCAGATCCGCTTGTTTTAACAGCGGTTGAGTACCGCGCTGGAGAGAAACCTGATTAAATTCGATCATAACGCTACAAACTAAAGAAAGGACCACAACAATGGCGGCGCAGTGTGCCACAGAAGTCGATGATAACCCACTGTGGAACTTTGCTTTGGCGTTTTATGCCAGCAAAGACGCACAACAGTGTTTGTTAACGCTGCAGGATACCTGTCAGCAAGATACTTTGTTGGTTCTGACTGCGCTTTGGTTGGCAAGCGATGGTGAGAGTTGGCAACTAACCGATGGGCAACTGGAAGACTACCGCCGCTGGCGTACACAGGTAATCTGGTCGTTACGCACAGCCCGCAAAGCCATCACTAAAGATAGTGAGTTGCCAGGGCAACAAGCATTACGTCAGCAGATTCAGAAAGACGAAATACGAGCCGAGCAGATTGCTCTGCATCAACTGTATGGTTTGCATTCGTCAACGCATCAAAAGCAACAGTCAGAGACGATTGATCGTCAACAAACGCTGAACAATCTCTTCAAACAGGCCGAGCTAGGCCAACCTGAGTCAGGACATACAGCAGCCACAAAAAAAGAGGCTCTGGAGCCTCTTTTTAAACAACTGGCCGACTTATTGGTCAGCCAGTAAATCGTTTCCGCCTTGCTTAGTTAGCACCAAACAGGCTGGAACCTTCAGTGCTTTCTGCTGCCGGCTTCTCTTCCGCTGATTTCTCTTCAGCCTGGGGAGCCGCTTCCACCGCGGGTTCAACCACGGCTTCTGCTTTTACGTCTTCAACAACTGGTGCTGCTTCAACTGCCGGGGCTTCCGCTTTAGGTGCTTCAACCGGAGTTGCTACGTCAACTACCGGAGCTTCAACGACTTTGGTGTCTTCCACAGCCGTTGGCGCTTCAACAGTTTTTGGTGCCGCTTCTTTTTTCGCTACTGGCTTTTTCGCTGCTGCTTTTTTAGCGGCAGGCTTCTTAGCAACCACTTTTTTAGCGGCTGGTTTCTCGGCAGCTTTTGCAGGAGCTTTTTTAGCCACCGTTTTGGTTACTGCTTTCTTGGCTGCTGGCTTAGCCGCAGCTTTCTTCACAGGCGCTTTCTTCGCAGCAGCTTTTGCCGGAGCTTTTTTAGCGACAGCTTTAGTCGCTGCTTTCTTAGCGGCAGGTTTCACTTTTTCAGCAGCTGGCTTCTCAGCTACCTTTTTAGCAGGCGCTTTCTTCGCAGCGGCTTTTGCTGCTTTGGCTTGTGCTTTTTCCTGTTCAGCTTCAAACTTGGCAACGATTTTCGCCAGCGCAGTACGTTGCTTATCAGCCGCTTTCTGAGCTTTCAGCGTTTCTTTTGCTGCAACCAGTACTTCGCGAGCGGCTACTTTTTCTTCCTTTGCAGCTTCCAGCTTCACTTTAGCATTGTCTAATTGACGAACGGCTGCCGGAGTTTTCTTAATCTTTATCTTAGCGCTGACTTTTGCTTTGGCTTCGGTTGCTTTGGCAACTTTGGTATTTGCACGCTCTTGTACTGTTGTTGCTTTAGCCAGTGCTTTCTCGGCGTCAGTCAGCTCTTTAGCCTGGGCTTTTTCCAGTTTTACCTGTAAGGCTGCAATGTCTTTCTGCAGTTGTTGTACTGCAGTTAACGCAACACGCTTAGCTGCTGGCTTCTTAGCCGCAACTTTTTTAACTGGTGCTTTCTTAGCTACCGTTTTTTTAGAAACAGTTTTTGCAACGGCTTTTGCAGCTGTTTTACGTACAGGTGCTTTTTTGGTCGCTGGCTTTTTGGCAGCAGTTTTTGCAGTAGTCTTACGTGCAGGCATAGGAAGATTCCTCAGACATAGAAACGAATGCAAGCATTATACGATTTACGTTGAATTCATCTATGCATTTTAGATGAATTTATCGCGAAGCTTGTTGAGATTGGCGAATCTGGTCGATAGTCTGGTCTAACCAAGCAACCAGAGGCTGCCATTCGGCAATGTCTTTTTTATCTTTTTGATCAAAATCAACAATCCCTAAACCGTGTTCACTCGCACGTACGTAGAACTGAGTATCGCGCAGGGCGGTAATAAAAGGAATCTGCAAACTGTTGAGAAATTTCTCCAGCTTGGCGTAAATCAGAGTATTTTTACGAACCCGGTTGGCAATAACAGCAATCGGTTTTGGATGCATCCGGTAAGAGCGTGATAACAAGACGTCCCGGATAAAACCGGTCGCAGCACGAATATCAATCGCGGAAGGAATCACTGGTATCAACAATACGTCCGATTGTTGAATCAAATCGGATAATACGTTTCCAGCCAAACCTGCCGGCGTATCAATCACCACCCGAGAAGTATTAGCTGGCACGCGCAGTGACCAGGTTTTGGTCGATGTTTGTGGTGCATGCTTCTGATAGGCCGCCACCCCGGTAATCGTCGGCAGATGGACATCACGTGCCGCCAGCCAATCCATTGATGACCCCTGCGGATCGTAATCAATCAGTGCGGTCAGCTCACCGTTATGGGCAAAGTGACTGGCAACATTGGTTGCCAGCGTGGTTTTGCCACAGCCACCTTTGGCATTGGCAATCATCACACGCACAGGCGCAGTCATGCCTACGACGCGGGCATGTGGGCGGAAAGGGTTTTTATCGTGTGTCGATTCGTGAGCCACTAGCGCTCCTGCTTTGTTACCGTATGCATGATAGTCGATAATTATTTAAATCTGCCACGTTTAAGTAAAGCATAAGGTATACTTTTAGGCTGAGAAACAGCCCTCAAGGATGGAAATATGAAGTTAAAAATTGGCATGATGCTGGTTGTTCTTGGCGCTGCGGTTGCCACACCGTATTTTATACAGAGTCGTGGTGGTGATTTGCTGAAGAACTTTGATGCCGATCAAACGCTCGATATTTTATCGACGGAGAAAACCCGCCAGCAGTATCAGAAGTGGCAGGACGAGAAAGGTGTCTGGCATTTTGGGGATTCCATTCCGGAAGGTGTGGCAACGGAGGTGGTTAGCGTCGATACTGCGGCCAACGTGATTCGGAGTATTCAACTGGCGAAGCACAAGGAGCAAGTGCAGCAAGATAGTGAGCAAAGCAGCAATACCTCGCTGCCGTTTCCGGGAACAGTGTCAGCCGACAAAGTTGGCGAAATGCTGAACGACGCCCAAAATGTACAAAAGCTGCTCGACGATCGCGCGGCACAATTGAAAAAGCTGCCTTAACGCGTTACTTCAACTGATACAGCAAGCCATTTGATCCGGCGGCAATCCAACCGCTGCCGGATCGGGCAACGTCTTCCACCTGAACATTGTTACTGACCCATTTGTCTCTGGGTGCAGCTCGCCAGACATTTTTCCGTTGGCCAGTGCTGACATCCCACAATTCGATTTTCCCGGAACTGCTTCCGGTAATCAGCTGACTGGCCGAATGAACAAACCGGGCAGCACTGTAATGACCTCTAATTGAGGTGATTTCCTTCAACATCTTGGCCGATGAAACATCCCAGATTTTACCGCTGCCACCAAACTCTGAGGTGAACACGAAACGGCCGTCGTCTGATAACTGCACGGTGCGTACCTGGTTTTTATGAGCCAGAGTGTGCAGTAACTTGCCACTTTGCAGATTCCAGATTTTAACGCTGGAATCATCACTGGCGCTGGCCGCAATAACACCATCCTGAGCAATTGAAACGTCGTAGACTATGCCATCATGAGCGAGACGCTGGCGAATACCACCGTTTTTAATATCGAATAATGTGGCGGTGTAATCCTGCATTGCCAACAAAGCCAGATCGCCGTTCGCCGTTAACGCAATGTCTTCGATATCACCCGGCGCGTTCCAGAACCAAATGGCTTCACCCGTGTCTTTCTGCCACAGCACAATGGTTCGGTTGTCAGCTGTGGCGATGTAATTTCCGTCCGCAGAAAATGCGCTGGTAAGAATATTACTGTAGCCCTCTGCCTGATGATTCCAATCGTATCGGCGCTCCAGTGGACTGACGGACCACAAGCTTCCGCCATGATGCAAGCTGCCGACGATGGCACTGTTGCCATCGGCAGAAAATCGCACGGAATAAGCCCCTTGTACGGCAATTTCTTCAATTTTCTGAGGCGCTTTGGCGTCGTCACATGCGCTCAATAACAGAGCAGAGGAAAGTAATAGACTGCGGGTCAGCAATGACATGGATGTCGTCCCTGATAAACGGCTAATGCAATAAGGATTGCCCTAAGTGTAGACCGTCTATCAGGAGATAGCAGAAAAGACAGCGCTCAGGCTTCTTCAGCAACCTGGTCTTTGTGCACGTTGTGCAGTTGTTCGATCAGCTGATCTTCAAGTTCAAAACGCTCTTCCAGTATTTCGCCGATATTGGATAAATCCTGCGGCAGTTTACCGAGCAGTTCAAACGCACAATGCTGATCGTAGGTGTCGTTAAAATCGACACATTGACCGGTGAGCTTGTCGAGCTTAGGTACCAGCTCGATCGCCAGTTCAACACCACCATCATCAAATTCTTTGGCTTCGTTAATCAGCTGCTCGTAGATTTCAAAGTGACCGGCAGAGCAGTAGTCCATCATCACCTGGCAGAAACGACCAATATTCTTGGCCAGTGGCTCCTCAACCGACAGCGGTTTGCTGGCCGACAGGTTGCAATACAGCACGATCAGCTGCTGGCGCTCATTCAGCCAGGAATCAATCATTTTGTGAACGCCGCCCCAGCGCTCATGAGCATTTTGGCAGTTCTCTAACATAGGATTTTCTCCCGATCCTGTAACAGCCGAAGGGGCTGTTTTTTCTTATCTCGAAGAAACTATAGGCGCGATAAAAAGGCCGAATCAAGCGGCTTTTTTCACTTTTTTGACTTGCATTCGTAACAGGATGTGCTTGTCAGGGAGTTTTGCCAAAAGACGCCAGCAGCGGGGATGGTATTTGCGGGCGCCAGGGCATTCGATACGGTTTTACAAACCGATTTCAGCGGCTGTTAAAACGCTGCCTAATCGTATGAAAAGTGGCATAGGCAGCCGCCAGAACAAAACCCAGAAAGCACACGCGTGTCCACTCCGGCATACTCATGCCCCAGAGGCTCCAGACAATTTCTGCACAATTACCATCGCCATTTAACATCACACTGAGTAAGTCCGTTAATGGCAATGTCTCCATCAGGTAATCCATGCTTGGACCACAAGCCGGTACTTCCTCTTTTGGCAGGTTTTGCATCCAGATCTGATGATCCGCCAGCCAGGTGGCAAATATCGCAGAGCCGAGAGTAAACAATAACGCCAGCAGCAATGGCCACCGCTGATTGCGACAGAAGAATGCCAACAAAAAGCCAACACCAATCATTATCGTGCCCAGACGTTGTGCCATACACAAAGGGCAGGGGTCGAGGTACATCACGTATTCAAAATAATACGCCGCCGCCATAAGACCCGCACAGACCAGAAAACCCGCGAGGTAACCCCAATGCAGCCACCTTGGATTCGTAAACCAGTTACCCGTTGTTGGTAATGACGACACAAGATATCTCCGCTATCGGCAAAAAGATCAGTTATTAGTGCTGTCGAGTCTAACACAGCCTGCGACCTGAGTTATCTGGTCTAAGATCATAGTGACGTAAAGTTATTCGCGCATGCGTAAAGAAAGCGCACAGAGTATTCCAAGGAGATGCACATGTTACGTTTCACCCTGAGCTGGCTATTGGTGGTTTGTTCTTTTGGCGTTTATGCCGAAGGCGAAGCCGGTGGTGGTGGACCGGCACGTTATATTCACCTGGAACCTGCGTTTGTTGTGAACTACGGCAGCACCGGACGGATGAAGTACCTGAGAACTGAAATATCACTGAAAGTCAGCAGCGCTGAAGCAGCCGCGGCAGTAAGCCAGCACAAACCGTATATCCGCAATAATCTGGTGCTGTTATTGTCAGCTCAGGAAGCAGAAACCATGAACAGTGCTAAGGGTCGTGAATCATTACGCCTGGTTTGCCTGGATGAAGTCAGGGCGGTGATGAACCAGTTGGAAGAGGTGCCATCGGTCGATGATCTGTATTTTAATAACTTCGTTGTGCAGAACTGAATCGAAAACCACAGACACAAAAAAGGCGGCTTGATGAGGCCTTTTTTGTGTCTGTCAGGTTCAGCGCTGCAGATAATTCATCAGGTATTTATCAAAGGTAGTATCGTCAGAGTTTTCTAACGCCTGTTGCGCCACCAGCGACTGCTCAGCTTTTTTACTCCAGCTTTGCTTAACATCGTTACCCAATGGTTCGGATAAGGCCTTGCGGTGTTGCTGCGCCAGGTTGCGGGTCAATTGAGCAAACTCAATATCCTGCTCTTGTAACGCTGCCAGTACCTTAGCGGACGGCGTTAATGCGCTGTCGGCGAGCTTCAGTTTCTGCTGATTGAGTGCATCGGTATGGAACGTGTGGCCACGGGCTTTATCCATCTGCTGCGCCAGTTCCAACATGTCTTCCACCACATCCTGGCCCCACTGCTGCAACGAGATGTGTTCTTCACCACGCTCGAGCATCAGCCCCGGTCTGCGGCCTTCCGTTACCGCTTTTTTCTGGTTGCGTTCAATTCGACCGTATTCCGCATCATCCACATCGGGACTTGGCTGCAATAAACACCAGCTCAGGAAAACATCCATAAACTGCAGCTGCGGTACATCAAGACCCAGAGGCATAAACGGATTGAGGTCTGTACTGCGCACTTCAATGTATTCGACACCGTCGTTTGCCAGCGCTTCCAGAGGCTTCTCACCATTACGGGATACGCGTTTCGGGCGAATATCACTGTAGTACTCGTTTTCGATCTGCAGCAAATTGGTATTCAGCTGTTTATATTGGCCATGTTCGTCCTGCAGGCCCAGTGCTTCGTATGCCGCAACCGGATCACTTACGGCTTTGCCCAGCGTATCGACATAGCTGTCCAGCGTGTTGTAACACACGGTCAGATCTGACTGAGCGCTGTTCTGGTAACCCAGATCACTCATACGTAATGAGGTGGCGTAGGGTAAATATAAAGTGTGTTGTTTCAGCTTTTGCAGGCTGTGATCCTGCCCATCAAGGAAGGACTCACACAAGGCCGGAGAGGCACCAAACAGATAAAACAGTAACCAGGAATAGCGACGGAAGTTACGGATCAGACCGAAGTATTTCGCTGAAATATAATCCTGCAATTCTTTACCATTATTACCGGGATCGGGTTGACGCTGATGTTCAAACTCAAACAACACAGGCCAGAGTGCTTTTGGCATCGACACGTTGTAATGAATTCCTGAGATGCATTGCATCATTCGGCCGTAGCGATGCCATAGGCCGTGGCGGTATACATGCTTCAGCTTCCCCAGATTCGAATCGCCGTACTGCGCAATCGGGATACTCATCTCTCCCTGAATAATACAGGGCATGGAGTTCGGCCAGATCATTTCACCATCAAGCTGGCTGTAGGTGTAGCGGTGGGCAATTTCGAGATAGGCCAGTGCTTCGTGGGCGCTGTTAAATACCGGCGTAATAAACTCCAGTAACGCCTCAGAATAATCCGTCGTGATGCTTTCGTGTGTTAGCGCCGAACCCAGACCTTTAGGATGCGGCTTCTGACTGATCACCCCCTGATCAGAACAACGTAATCCTTCCTTTTCGATACCGCGCTGAATATTGGCCAGCAGAGAAAGGTGTTCAGGTTGGCTAAGCAGCGCCAGCGCTTGCTTCAGGCTAGGTGATTCAGAGTTGGCCAATGTCGCCTCGGTATCTTGTCAAATGTGCCGGGATTATAGGACAAAGGCGACAGGTGGGTAAGAGCGTCGGCGGAACAGCGTGTGGCTATAAATGGAACAGGCTTGTCTTCAGGGTCCGTCCTACACACCATCGTGCCGTAGGATCGAACCCTGTTCGCGATGCTTAAAAGTTCTTACTTCTTCTTAGCGTTGGCAAACGCCGCCGCCATTGCACCACCCATCGCACCTTGACTGCCACCAGAGTTACCGCCAAAGGAACGCTGCTGTGATCCACGATTACCCTGACGGCTACCACCTTTGCGCTCACCAGGTGTTTTCTCCTTAGTGCGCTCATTAGCATCGTCAGAAAGTCGCATCGACAGCCCGATACGCTTACGCGGCACATCCACTTCCATCACTTTCACTTTGACAATATCACCGGCCTTCACTACGTCACGCGGATCTTTCACAAAGGTATCTGACAGCGCAGAGATATGCACCAGACCATCCTGGTGAACACCAATATCCACAAAAGCACCAAAAGCCGCCACGTTGGTGATCACACCCTCGAGCACCATATTCGGCTTCAGGTCTTTGATCTCTTCTACACCGTCCTGGAACTGCGCAAATTTAAACTCAGGGCGCGGGTCACGACCCGGTTTATCCAGCTCTGCGATGATGTCTTTCACGGTAATTTCACCGACACTTTCGCCTGCAACATCAGAGGTAAACTGCGATGCATTGACCGACTTCAATGTCGCTGAATCGCCAATCAGGCTGGCAACATCTTTGCTGAATTCATGGGCGATCTTTTTCACGACCGGGTAGGATTCCGGGTGAACTGCCGACGCATCCAGTGGGTTTTTGCCATTCATGATACGCAGGAAGCCCGCCGCTTGTTCAAACGCCTTAGGTCCCAAACGTGCGACTTTTTTCAAATCCGAACGGGATTGGAAAGCGCCGTTTTCATCGCGATAAGCGACAATATTGTTGGCCAGCGTGGTATTTAACCCGGACACACGAGTCAGCAATGGTGCCGAAGCGGTATTCAGATCCACGCCCACCGAGTTCACACAATCTTCCACAACCGCATCCAGCGAGCGCGCTAATTGCGTCTGATTAACATCGTGCTGGTACTGGCCCACACCAATGGATTTGGGTTCGATCTTCACCAGTTCCGCCAGTGGATCTTGCAAACGACGCGCGATAGAAACCGCACCACGGATGGTCACGTCCAGATCCGGGAATTCTTTCGCCGCAAGCTCGGAAGCGGAGTACACCGAAGCGCCGGCCTCGTTGACCATCACCTTCTGCACATTTTTCAGTGCAGGCTGAGCTTTGATCATATCACCGACAAATTTGTCGGTTTCACGCGAGCCGGTACCGTTACCAATCGAGATCAGCTCAACGTTATGCTTGGCAATAAACGCGCTTAATACCGCCGCCGAACCCGCCAGATCGTTACGCGGAGGTGTTGGATAAATCGTTGCGTGATCCACTACTTTGCCGGTGGCATCGACAACCGCGACTTTTACCCCGGTGCGTAATCCTGGGTCGAGACCCATGGTCGCTTTGGTGCCTGCCGGGGCAGCCAGTAATAAATCTTTCAGATTTTCGCCGAATACTTTGATGGCTTGTTCTTCAGCGCTTTCACGCACGTTGCCCATCAACTCGGTTTCAAGATGGGTCAACAACTTGATACGCCAGGTCCACTTCACTACTTCCGCCAACCAGCGATCACCGGCACGGCCCTGGTTTTCGATACCCACATGGTCAGCAATAATGCTCTCACACGGGCTGGCAGATAATTTATCGTCCGGGTCACCCGTCACCAAAGAGAAGCTCAAAAAGCCTTCGTTACGACCACGCAGAATCGCCAAGGCACGGTGCGATGGCACGCCTTTTAACGCTTCATCATGTTCAAAATAATCAGAGAACTTGGCACCTTCGGCTTCTTTACCCGGCACCACACGAACAGACAAGGTCGCTTCATTAGTCATGAAACGGCGCAGGTTTGCCAGCAGGTTCGCGTCTTCAGCAAAGCGCTCCATCAGGATGTACTTGGCACCATCTAACGCCGCCTTGGTGTCGTCGATTTTATGTTCGCTATTCAAGAACGCCTGAGCTTCCGCTTCCGGATTCAGATTTGGATCGGCGATTAACTTCTCCGCTAACGGTTCCAGACCCGCTTCAATCGCAATCTGACCTTTAGTGCGACGCTTCGGTTTGTACGGCAGGTATAAATCTTCCAGACGTGTTTTGGTGTCTGCCCCCAGAATATCGCGTTTCAACTCATCACTGAGCTTGCCCTGATCATCAATGCTTTTCAGGATGGTGTCGCGACGATCTTCCATCTCACGTAAGTAACGCAGGCGCTCTTCTAGGGTACGCAACTGCCCATCATCCAGTGACCCCGTGACTTCCTTCCGGTAACGGGCGATAAACGGCACCGTTGCACCTTCATCTAATAGGGCAATGGCCGCAGCGACTTGCTGCGGGCGGATGGATAATTCTTCAGCAATGCGAGCGCCAATTTGAGTAGCGCGAGAATCGACAGACATATTTTTCTTATTACCTTGATAAACAGCTTGTAACAATCGATGGAATGATAAAACAGGAGGGGGAGTATAACGGAGAAATTAGGTTTCGGATAAAGCTCAGATCACAACCATACACGTCTTCATACAGGGCACGCAGCAAGTACGTCCCTGTATGCTCTGCTATCGCATCCCTGTGATAGAAGGCCGCGTAATAAAGACCTGTATGGTTATGATTACGAAGGATTAGTTCTTGCCCGAAACCTCACGGTTGTAGTTCAGACGTTTGGCTGCATCCAGCGTTAGCATCTGCATAAAAGCTTTGGTTTCAGCATCGGAGCCAACCGGTGCGCCGCCGCTGCCAGAACCACCGAAGACATTGGTTGGCACCTGACGTTTCGCAAAGGCTTCTGCCCACAGCTTCTGAATTTCGATTTCTGCGTCCAGTTTTTGTGCCAGGGCGTTATCCGCTTTCAGAATCACTTCTTTCTGGTAAGCCTCAGCGTCGGCCAACGTGCGCTGAGTTTCTGCTTCAATACGCGCTTTTTCCAGTTCAATCTGAGCCGTGTCTTTGGCAATTTCTGCTTGCTCTTTGAGTTTTTGAGAATTGGTCAGCGCCAGTTGTTTCTCAGTTTGTGCTTCCGTGGTGCGCTGGATTTGCTCTACCTTTGCCTTAGCCTGACGTTGCGCTACTTCACGCTCACCTTTAGCAATGGCCAACAAACGCTGTTCCTCTTCCTGAATTCGCTGCTCACGGGCGATCGCACGGTCTGCCGAAGCTTTTTGTTTTAACTGCATACGCTCAACAAACTTTTTATTCGGGCGCATGTCGGTAACACGAGCGTCTAATACCGTAATTCCGAAGTTGGTAAATTTCTGAGTTTTACGCCTTGGTGTACCTTCATCATCCAGTACTTTGTTAACGACAAATTCGATCTTAGTTTCGTCACCGTATTCCTGCTGGTTTTCACCTAAAGCAGCGTTTGCTGAAGACTTGGTTTTACGTGCGCTGCGTTTAATTTGCTCTTCACGACGCACCAGGTAAATACCACTGGACATCTGATTTTCAAATTCGGAATTAAATTCAGAACGACCACCGGAATAATATTCTTCCGCACTCATCAGGGATGCAGTTGCCTGAATGGTTTCTTTAAAGGCCGGAATTAATGCGGTACGTAATAAGTTCGCGGGGGAGCGATATTCATGCGCCAGTTTTAAGAACGATTCGGGATCTTCCGGAATGGAAAAACGCACCGTCGCTTCCGAGTCGGCGTCCACTTGATCGAGAAACATAATATTCATCGGTGGTAACGTCGCACTGGCATCAGAGTCGTCACTTTCTGCCTCCAGCTGTTCGCGACGACCGGCAACCGCCTGAACCGTCATGGCACGTTTCCAGGCATTGTAACGACCAAATAAATAGGTGTTATAGCCCACATCAGAAACCACTTTTTCTTCACCGGTGATGGTACGAACATGGTAGATAAAACCGGGTTCTGCGTAGAAGAAAATCTGATTAAAAGCACCAACCGCAAACGACAGAATAGCTGCGCTCACCAAAGTCGGAACGATTTGCACAGGAATATCGTAGGTGATTTCATCGAGACGTCCGCGAATCTCTTCCGGGCTTTTTCCTTGCCCTTCCAGTTCGGAGCGCATTCGCTCAATTTTCATTTTTTGTGATGAGCGTACGAAGCCTAATACGATGATGCTGGCGATGCATAAAACGCCAATCAAGATGCCCCAAAAAGCCATAATCTTTCCTTGTGTTCCTTAGCAAAAGAGGGGCGTTACTTTATATAGGTGTCAGTAAAGAGACAAGAGTGGTAAATAGATAAGCATCCAGGTAATAAAAAACCGCTTTTCCTTTACTGCTGACAGTAAGAAAAAGCGGTTTCTTTTTATTCGCTATAACGAATAACTGGCTGTATTACGTTCGTAACTAGTCCAGCCGATCTTAATCCAGCTTAGGCGCTGCAGCCTGAATGCCTTCAGAAACGTCGTATTTCTTGAAGTTTTCAACGAACTGGGCAGCCAGATTCTTAGCGGATGCAGTCCATGCCGCTTCGTCTTCCCATGCTGCGATTGGGTTCAGCAGCTTGGTGTCGACACCGTCTACAGACTTAGGCACATTCAGACCGAATACTGGCAGAGTTTCAGTGTCTGCGTCACGCAGAGCACCGCTTTGGATCGCGCTGATCACTGCACGAGTCGTCGGGATAGAGAAACGCTCACCACCGTTACCGTTCGCGCCACCGGTCCAACCAGTGTTTACCAGGTACACCTGAGAGTCGAATTCAGTCACACGCTTCATCAGCAGTTCCGCGTATTCACCTGCTGGACGTGGGAAGAATGGCGCACCGAAACAGGTAGAGAAGGTAGATTTCAGACCTTTAGACCCCCCCATCTCAGTAGAACCAACCAGAGCGGTGTAACCAGACAGGAAGTGGTATGCCGCCTGTTCTTTGCTCAGGATAGAAACCGGAGGCAGAACACCGGTCATATCACACGTCAGGAAGATAACAGCTTTAGGCTCGCCACCTTTGTTTTCGGCAACACGCTTCTCAACGTGCTCCAGCGGGTATGCACAACGGCCGTTCTCAGTCAGGCTGGTATCAGCGTAGTCTGCAGTGCGGTTGTCATCACCAATCACTACGTTTTCTACGATGGCGCCAAACTTAATCGCGTCCCAGATGATTGGCTCGTTCTTCTTAGACAAATCGATGGTTTTTGCGTAGCAACCGCCTTCGATGTTGAATACGGTGCCTTTGCCCCAACCGTGCTCGTCATCACCAATCAGGTAACGGCTTGGATCTGCAGACAGAGTGGTTTTACCAGTACCTGACAGACCAAAGAACAGGCAAGTATCGCCGTCTTCACCCACGTTGGCAGAACAGTGCATTGGCAGCACGTCTTTCTCTGGCAGCAGGAAGTTCTGTACAGAGAACATCGCTTTTTTCATTTCGCCCGCGTAACGCATACCGGCCAGCAGCACTTTGCGTTGTGCGAAGTTGATGATCACACAACCATCAGAGTTAGTGCCGTCACGTTCTGGTACACATTCGAAACCGGCACAGTTGAGAATCTGCCACTCTTCTTTATCAGCCGGATTGAAGCTTTCAGGACGGATAAATAGGTTACGACCGAACAGGTTCTGCCATGCCGTCTGAGTGGTCATTTTAACCGGCAGGTAGTGCGCCGGATCGGAGCCAACATGAACGGTCGATACGAAGCTGTCGTGCTGAGACAGGTATTCTTCTACCCGCTCCCACAGCGCATCAAACTTGTCAGCGTCAAATGGTCGGTTGATGTTGCCCCAGTCAATAGCGTCTTTGCTACTTGGTTCTTCAACAATGAAACGATCCATTGGAGAACGACCAGTGCGCTTACCAGTGGTAACAACCAGCGCGCCAGTGTCTTGCAGACGACCTTCGCCTCGTTGCAGTGCGTGTTCCACCAGTTGAGCTGAAGATAAGTTAGTGTAAACAGTGGTCATATCGGTGCCCTGTGGGTCCTCATGTGGTCTGTACGGCTTATGGCCATATCAAAGCTGTGTACCGTCCCTGATGCTGCTCTGCCTTAATGAACAGAAGGGGCGAATCCATAAATTTCTGGCGCGCGATTATGGCAGAAAATCGTACGAACGATAACCCTTGTCTTTTAGAGTCCCGCGCCCTGTCCTGTTTGGCCACCTGTTATTGACTGAAAAAACAGGCATTTGAGATCAACATAAAGGGCGGAAATATTCGCTATTCAGAATACTTCCGCCTTTGGTCTAACCCACCCCCGAAGTCAGGGAACGTAAGCGAGGCAGCTAGCTCTCGATCAATGAGGGTGACGCTGAGGGAATAACTCTTCCACCTGCTGACGATCAAAGGCGTAATGTTGCTGGCAGAATTCACAGCTGACTTCAATCTTGCCTGCTTCCTGCAAAATGGCATCCAGCTCGTCATAACCCAGCTGCGTCAGCGCTGTTGCCAGACGCGGCTTGGAGCAGGTGCAGAAAAACGTCAGTTCCTTAGGTTCGTAAACCCGGATTTGTTCTTCGTGGTACAAGCGATGCAGCAATACATCGGTATTCAGCTCCAGCAGTTCCTGCTGTTTGATGGTGCTGGCCAGATGCGTCAGGCGATCCCAGGCATCGGCATCACTGGTCTCTGCCGCCGGCATTTTCTGCAACATAAATCCAGCTGCGTTCTGACCATCGCATTCCAACCAGAAACGCGATGCCAGCTGTTCTGACTGCTCGAAGTAGTCTTCCATCGCCTTCGCGATATTGCCGCCTTCAATTCCGGTGATACCCTGATACTTCTGGCCTTTCTCCGGTTCAATGGTGATCACCAGCTGGCCGTCTTCAAAGCTCAGTTGCTCAGCATCAACGCTTTCATCGTAACGTGCGATAGCGCGCAACTCGCCTTTATCGCTGCTTTCAGCCTGTAATAAAGACACATTGCCAGGCAAACGTACTTGCAGCGTCAGGCGCCCGGCAAATTTCAGATTGGAACTCAGCAATGCCGTCGCAGCCATCAGTTGTCCCAGTTCAACCGCAATCACGGTTGGATAACTATGACGCTTTAACACATCGCGATAACTGGCCTTCAGATGCGTGATCTCGCCACGGATATCGGTCTGATCAAAACTGAAGCGTTGTAACTGGTCGGCACTGTTCATATTGTGAATCCCAAAAATCATCCGCCCTATGTTAGGGCTGCGATTCAGCAATTCAATGGTGGGACAGGATAATCGTCCAGAAATGGCCGCAGCGGCAGCAACCCGAGAGCCATTTCAACAGGGACTAAGACACTGTTAACTGCCTGACTCTCTGATTGACTCATGCATCCGCTGATGGTTCAACTGTCAGAATTCCTGATCCTGACGGAACCTCTCCATATCTCGGCGTTCTTTTTTGTTGGGTTTGTGGTCGGGTATAAACGCTGCCGATTTCATCACCCGGCGACGCTCAGCATTATCCATGCGCTTTTTGATACTCTCTGCAGTTTCTTCGTACAGTGTCTGGGCCTCCGGCGCGCCACGACGTTGATCAGAGATCGCCTTCACCACCACCGTCTTTTCATCAAAGCCCTGGCGCAAGGTAATACGAGCATCCAAATCAACTGTTTTGCTGACTTTGCAGCGCTGGCCATCATAGTGCACCTTGCCGCCTTCAATCGCCCCTTTGGCGATAGCACGGGTTTTATAAAAACGAGCGGCCCACAACCATTTATCTAACCGGACTTTACCGGAGGAGTTTTTGTCAGACATATTGCACTGGATGATGTTCAGCTGAAAACAGCTTGATTCTACCACAGTCGGGCTATCGGCCAGCAGCAATCCGGCGAATCGTTATATCTGCTGGCTGTTGGAAATCATGTCGTTCTAGCACGCGACGATGAATGCATATCGCCTTAAAGGCCAAGCTCGTCGAAGTGATGAACGCCAGGAAATTCACTGTCAGTATTCGGTGGTTGCTGGCTGTCCGGATGATAAATGGTCAGTAGCCAACGGATGCCCCAGACCTCAGCCGATTTCAATACGGCCTGACTGTCATCCACCAGCAGCGTGCGGTTTTTATCGAACGGTTCTTCGCGCGATAAATGATCCCAGAATGCCTGACTCTCTTTTGGCTCCTGATAGTCGTGCGAAGAAATCACCCGATCCACAAGCTGATCGAGATGAGTGTGTTCCATCTTCAAGTCCACACTGTCGCGATGTGCATTGGTCACAATTACGGTGCGTTTTCCCATCCGTTGCAGTGTTGCCAGAAAGTCTTTCACGTGCGGGCGAAAGCCAATCTTATGTTGCACATCGCGCTTTAACTCAGCAATTGGCAACCCGGTCAGTTGACTCCAGTGATCAAGACAATACCAGTTCAGTGTGCCTTTCAGGCTTACAAAACTCTTATTCAATTCCGCCAGCGCATCTTCTTCACTCATGTTGTGATGATCAGCGTAAGCCTTTGGCATATGGGTCAGCCAGAAGTACGTATCAAAGTGCAAATCCAATAACGTGCCATCCATATCCAGCAGCACGGTATCAATTTGTTGCCAATCGGGCAGGCTCATAAGAGTATACTCAGTTAAAATTTTAAAGCGTCACAGGTTTGATATGCATAAAAAACCCGAAATTCTGCATCGTTCTATGGTGGCACAAAGCCGTTTATTCCGCATCGAATCGTTTGATTTACGATTTTCTAATGGTGTTGAACGCACGTACGAACGTCTGGTTCCGGGAGGCTCAGGTGCGGTCATGATGGTTGCCTTGCTGGATGACGAAACAGTCGCGCTGATTCGTGAGTATGGCGGTGGTGTCGAAGATTACACATTAACATTGCCGAAAGGTGCGGTCGATCAGGGGGAAACCATGCGCGATGCCTGTAACCGCGAATTACAGGAAGAAATTGGCTTTGCCGCCCGCGAATTCATTCACCTGAAGAAAGTGAGTCTGTCGCCGAGCTATATGACTGGTGGCATCGACGTGGTTCTGGCGAAAGACTTATATCCATCACAACTGCAAGGTGATGAGCCAGAGCCGCTGGAACTGGTGGAGTGGAAGCTGGCGAATCTGCACGAATTGTACGGGCGTGACGACTTCAATGAGGGGCGTGCCATTGCTGCCCTGGCATTAGCGCAGGATTACCTGGCCGGGCGCTTCGAAGGCAAACTTCTTTAGCCCGAACATCATGGTGACATCAGCTTTTCAGCAACAGGCCTGCAATGACTTCGCGCAGAGCATCAAGCTTGATCGGTTTACTGATGAAACCATTCATTCCCGCAGCCAAACAACGGTTGCGGTCTTCCATCATCGCATTGGCGGTTAATGCAATGATGGGAACCTGGTTTTTCGGATAAGACAAATCTCGAATACGTTCAGTTGCCGCAATGCCGTCCAGTACTGGCATGTTCACATCCATCAAGATCAGGTTGTAATCTTTCTGCAGCACTTCGGCGACCGCTTGCTCGCCGTTCTCAACAATATGACAACACAGTCCTAAGCGCTGCAGCATCTTCTCAGCAATGCGCTGATTCACCTGATTGTCTTCGGCCAGTAACACCAAACCACTGAGCTTGCCGACATCTTTTGGCTCTTCAGCCGATGGAACGTTGCGGTCATCACTGGTTGCCAAGCCGGCGCTGTTTTGCTCGTCCGCCTGTAACGTTAACTGCAAGGTAAAATAGCTGCCCTGGCCGAGTTCAGAACGAACCTCAATATCCCCGCCCATCGCCTGTGCCAAATGGCGGCTGATGGTCAGTCCCAGTCCCGTGCCACCGTATTTGCGACTGGTGCTGGTATCAGCCTGACGAAAGGCCGAAAAAATCTGTTCAATTTTCTCCCTGGATACACCGATACCCGTGTCATTAACACAGATATTCAGACGATGACTATGATCGCTGATGACCTCACCTGACACTCTGATTTCAATTCGGCCCTGTTCAGTAAACTTCAGTGCGTTGCTCACCAGGTTGTTAATGATCTGCCGGATGCGCTTTGGATCACCTAACCAGCGTGCCGGCAAGGCAGAATCATATACATACACCAGACCCAGGCCGCGGCGCCGTGATGGTTCAGAGAACAACTGATACACATCGCGTAACAGCTTATTCAGATCAAAATCGATGCACTCGATTTCAAGGTTGCCCGACTCAATCTTCGAGAGATCGAGAATATCGTTAATGATATCAAGCAGTGCATTCGACGAGCTGTGGATAATTTCCAGGTAATTACGCTGCTCATCCTGCAACGGACTTTCCAGCAGCAGTTCCGCCGCTCCCAGGATGCCGTTCATCGGTGTCCGGATTTCATGGCTCATACTGGCGAGAAAAATCGATTTACTTTGATTTGCCGCCTCAGCCTGAGACAAGGTGTCGCGGATTCGTCGGTTGGCCGCCTCCAGCGCCGTACGATTCGCCACCGACTCGGAAATATCCAGACCCGCTAACACGACCTCCACACGACCGGTTCCCGGATCTTCTACTTTGGTGATGCGCCAGCTGATGATGGACTCTTTGCCTGAGGCAGAAATGACCGGACACTCAAGCGATAATGTTTCCCGGTCAGAAGTCAGCAATTCACGCCACATTCCCAGCAGGCGTGTGGCTTCGCTGTTCGGCAACAGACTGCGGATCGGATAACCGATCAACTGCGACTGCGGTAAATCGAGCATTGCCTGAGTTTGCTGATTAATGCGCTCGATGTTGCCGTACTTATCGCAAATCACCAGCAAGGTTTGCATTGAGTCAAAATAGGTTTTCACGCGCTGCTGCTCGTGACGCAACTCCAACTCCATATGGTGGCGCTTACTGATGTCATCGCCGGTAATCAGCCAACCGGTGTAACCTTCACGATACCAGGGTTTTACATGCAACGCCCAGCGACCCAATTCCTGATATTGGTCGAGCAGGCTACATTCGAAATCAATGGCGACATTATCTTCCTTCGACTGCTGCAGGTATCCACGAACCTTCTTCCAATCTTCATCGGCAACAATATCTTCGAGATTGCTGTGGTCTTGTGTGTTAAACAAATCCCAGAAAGCCGAATTGCCATCGGAAAAGTAGAAACTGTTGCCAACAAAAAACGCGATACCGGTCATATGATCAAGACCCAGTTCGCTGACTTTGCGGTCGCGTTGTTCAATCAACCAGCGTCTGCCAATCATGTACAGAACCAGCAATAACATCAGGTTCAGAACCGTCAGCCATAACCCCAGATTGATCGTATCGTGCAACAATGGTTCGCACGAAACGGCCATAAATAGTCCGTATCCCGAGTTAATACTGATGGCGACGATCTGATAATCACGGCGTCGCCAGCTGATACGCTCCTGCGTATCTCTGCCGTGCACGGCGTGTTGCAGTGCCTGCGCCGGAATCCGCGCGTTGTTCTCCCACAACACCTGCATTCCCTGAGGAGATTGACGCACATAGCGCAGGATATAGCCGTCAACTTCGAGCTCTGCGGCATTGAATTTAAAATCAGACGGTGAGTTTGTCAGCTGAGATGTGTAAGAGTTCGCTTTACGCAGCAGTTCATCCGCTTGTCGATCCAGCGCGCGCTGATAACTTAGCCCGGCCCCGACAATGGCGCTGAGCAAAATCAGTAACAGGGCCAATGGCCAGAAAAGCGAAACCTTGCGGCCCATGAAATATCCTTTGTGGGCAAGTCCGTTAACAATAGCGCTATATGGCTAAACAATCCATGGCAGCAGCAGCGCGTGCAGAGTGGCTGTCAGGGTCATTGCCATCGCGGCATACGCTGCCTGCTCTGACCCCAGTTCCAACGCCCGGGCAGTGCCAATGGCATGAGCACATACTCCCAGCGTTAAGCCGACCGTTTGTGCATCATCCAGACGCATCCTCTTTAATAAACCCGGTGCCATCGCAGCACCTAATATACCGGTCACAATGACTGAAGCAGATGCGATTGCCGCCATACCACCTACCTGTTCTGCAATTGCGATGGCAACCGGCGAGGTGATCGATTTCGTAGCGATGGTTTTAGCCAGCATTTCATCACCAACCCACCATTGGGTCAGCACCACAGCAACAGCCACAGTCGTGCCACTGCCAACAGTGACAGCCAGAAGAATACGCCGCCATTGATCTCGCATCGTGTGAATAAACTGATACAAGGGCACTGCCAACATAACGATGACGGGGCCGAGCATAATGTGGATCAGTTGACCGCCTTCCATGTACACCGAATACGGTGTGTTACTCAGCTCCAGCGTCGTCACTACCAGCGCAACACTGGATAAAATAGGCGGCAAAAACGGGCTGTTGCCAGTGGCGGCGTATACGCTCTGACCAATCACAAACGCGGCAATGGTCAGCGTCGCCCAGAATAAGGGGAGGCTCAGCAATTCGGTCATCACGACTTCTCCCCCCTACCGACGGTCATAATCAGCCCGGTAACCACAATGCCCGGCACCAGACTAATGGCCAAAATCACAAGCAACTCAAAGCCGAAGTCACTGATAATTTCTTTCTGCGTGATGATGCCGCTGCTGACTGGAATCAGGAATAAGGGTAACAACGGCGATAACGATTTGGTGGTTTGTTGCAGTGAATCCGGGGTCTTGCCGCGAATAACCAGAAACAGCAGCAGCAGCAACATACCAACAATGGCGTCTGGAACAGGCAGCGAGAACTGGCTTTGAAGGGCGCCACCAACAAGAAGAAATACAAACAGGAGGAGAAGACCAGGCATCTGATTCAACCTTGAGAGATTGTCCTCAAATCAGGACCCGTCGGGAAAAAGTGGTGCGGAAGGAGAGACTTGAACTCTCACACCTTACGGCACCAGAACCTAAATCTGGCGTGTCTACCAATTCCACCACTTCCGCATGACAGGGCGCGCATAATAATAAAGCACGGCGCGTTTGCCAAGCCCCTGATGCAATATTTTTACACTGCACAATACAAAGGCTTTTGCTAAGGTGGCGAAAATTGTTTTTGGATGACCCGATTATGACGCAGGAGCGTACCCGCCTCGCCAGCAATATCATTCTCACTGCCGCCGCGGCAGTGATTGTCATTGCCGGCGTTAAAAGCGCAGCCGCCGTACTGGTTCCTTTTTTACTGGCGATATTTATCGCCGTACTCAGTGCACCGATGATGCGCTGGTTAACTTCCTATCGAGTACCGGAGGTGGTTGCCCTGCTGATCCTGCTGTGCGGCTTTATTCTGGTGGGTACGATGCTGGCGACGTTTATCGGTAGTACTCTGAATTCCTTTTATCAGGATGTTCCCACTTATGAAGCCAAACTGAGTGGACTGGTACAGCAGGCCGTCACCTGGCTGCGTGATATGGGGGTTCAGGTGGCCGATAACATTGTGGCTGAATACGTAAATCCAGGCGCAGTCATGAAGATGGTAGGTACTGTCTTCAATGGCCTGGGTGGTGTTTTAACTAATACCTTCCTGATTCTGTTTACCGTGGTATTTATTCTGTTGGAGGCCAGCAGCTTCCCGGCCAAATTGAAACGTGCCTTTGGTGAACAGACGACCGCGTTTGTGCAGTTCGAGCGCTTCAGCAACTCAGTACAGCAGTACCTCGCTATCAAGTCTCTGGTCAGCCTCGGCACCGGTGCTACGATCGGTTTTATCCTGTGGATTATCGGTGTCGATTACTTTGCCCTGTGGGCACTGGTTGCTTTTCTGCTGAATTACATTCCTAACATTGGTTCTATTATTGCTGCCATCCCGGCCGTGCTGATTGCTCTGATCCAGCTGGGTGTTGGTGAAGCGGTTCTGGTCGGTGTCTCTTATGTGGTTGTAAACACGGTGTTTGGTAATGTGGTGGAACCCCGCCTGATGGGCCGTTCACTGGGGTTATCAACACTGGTGGTATTCCTGTCATTGGTTTTCTGGGGTTGGGTACTGGGCCCGGTTGGCATGCTACTATCGATACCTTTGACCATGGTGATGAAAATCGCACTGGAAAATCGTCCCCAGTCGCGCTGGATTGCCACCCTACTGGATCATGACTGAATCGGACATTGACCACCCTTGAGGGTCCTTCTAGATTGACGATGGCTGCTTGGCAGCCATCAATACAATAACAAGGAATCTCCATGAAAAAGCTGATTTTCTCCGCCCTGACAATTGCGCTGTTATCTGGCTGTTCAGGTCTGCGTACCACCGACGAAACCTTCTCCTCACACGCCGAGAACTTTAATTTACTGTTTATGCAATTCCCCGGTGGTGACACCCAAGAACGTGCCATGGCACTGGTTCCTCCAGGCGCAACCGTCACCACACTGATCTCTACACCAAACGATACGGACTCCCTGATTGGTGTTTTAAGCCGTTTATTAGGTGTCGACTACACCACAGTTAATGGTGAATTGAAAAAATAATCAGCGACTCCAGCCGCCCTGTGCGGCTGGCTTTTCGTATTTATTTCAACCTTCGTAAGGAAGGGTCAAAACCGCTGTTCTGGCGCAGGTTCTGGCGCTACTCTCCGTGCAGATACCCGGGAGATGTTATGTACCAGATTCTTTTAATTGATGACGACTTTGAACTTGGCGAATTGCTGCAGGAATACCTCGGCATGGAGGGCTTTGAGCTAACCACACGCCAGGATGGTGAATCCGGTCTGGAAGCGGCGATGTCCGGTGATTACGATCTGGTCCTCCTCGATGTTATGTTGCCAAAGATGAACGGCTTCGAGGTGTTAAAAGCGCTGCGTGAAAAGTCATCACTTCCCGTCATCATGCTCACCGCACGCGGCGAGAGCGTCGATCGGGTTCTCGGTCTTGAGCACGGCGCCGACGATTACATTCCCAAGCCTTACCACCATCATGAACTGGTTGCCCGAATCCGTGCGTTGTTCCGCCGAATCGAAATCAGTAGCGAATCTCCGGAAAAGTCAGACAATAAATACCAAGTCGGTGTCCTGAAGCTGGACCCGTCAACGCGTGTGGCCACCTGCGATGGCGTCGAACTGGCACTCACCGGTGCTGAATTTGGTGTTCTGCAGTGCCTGATGGACCACGTTGGCGAGCTGGTTGATAAAGACAGTTTGTCAATTGCCGCATTAGGGCGACCACTGATGGCGTATGATCGCTCGATTGATATGCACGTCAGTAACCTGCGCAAAAAGCTGGGCAAGCGTGATGACGACTCTGACTGGATCAAAACCGTGCGCGGTCGTGGTTACCAGCTGGTTAACGGCTGAACCACTGAGTACTCCTTGTTATGAGCTGGCACCGCACTCTTTTCTTTAAAATTTTCTTCTGGTTCTGGGCGGTGATCTTTCTCGCCATTTTTGCTGCTGTTTCTACCAGCCACTGGATTGCTAACGATTACGTTCGTGAAGCCAGTCAGCGAGAGCGGGTTCATCTGTTACGACTGATGGAACTCAAGCGTCCGATTATGGCGGAAGGTCGCAAACTGTGGCGCAAACTGCGCCCGGACTGGAATCTGGTCGCGGTTCCTGTGGATATGGTCAGCCAGCTGCCACACGACGTTGAAGAGTTCGTCGATACCGCCGCCGACATGCGCAAAATTCTGTGGGGCCAGGAAGACGATTTTCTGATGGTTGGTCCGATCCAGCGCGGAGACTATTTATACATTGGCATCCGCCGCCAACATTGGAGCAGCATCTGGGATGACGAGCAGCGCTGGATGGTGCCAATCGTATTTCTGGTGGTCGTTACCCTGTTGTGTATTGCTCTGGTCTGGAGCCTGACCCGGCCCATTCGCCGTCTGCAACGTACCGTGCGAAAACTGGGTAAAGGGGACTTCGACGTCTCTGAAATTAAATCCGATGCCAGCCGCTACGATGAAATTGGTGAGTTGTCCGGCGACGTCATCGATATGGCAGAAGCCTTAAATCGACTATTACAGAGCCACCAACAATTGTTGCGCGATGTTTCTCATGAGCTGCGCTCACCGCTGACGCGACTGCAAATCGCGCTGGGGATTGCTCGTAAAAAAGACCCCGAAGGTTCACTGCAAACCGAACACGATCGGATTGAGCGTGCTGTTGGTCAGGTCGATGGCTTAGTCGGACAAATTCTCGATCTCGCTCGTTTACAGCAACAAGACAGTAACCAGCTGCAACTGGACGGTCGTTCCGTTGCCAGTCAGCTCGACAACTGGATCAAAGATGCTGAAATCGAGATGGACGAAAAACAGATTCAGCTTCAAAGCCGGTTACCGGCGGAAGACATCGACTGCAACTGGGACTGGGTTCTGGTCGAGCGTGCCGTCGATAACATTCTGCGTAACGCCATTCGTTTTTCGCCACACGGCGGCAAGCTGGATGTCAGTAGCCATTTGACCAACGATGGCAGTATTGAAATTGCCATTCAGGATCAGGGGCCCGGCGTTCCGGAAGAAGACCTGAAACGAATTTTTGATCCGTTCACCCAGGTGGACTCCGCTCGCGATCATGCTTCCGGCGGTTATGGCATTGGCCTGGCTTTGGTTTACCGGATTATTGAATTACACGACGGAATCATTGAGGCTTCCAATCAATCACCCGGCCTGCGCATCACAATGCGTTTACCTCGTAAGAGGAATGACTGATTATCTCTGACAAATCTGGGTAAAAATCCTGTTTTTTTCTGGTAACAAGGGGGAGTTTTTGGTATTAAATACGCCCCCTTAACCTGGGTGTCTATTGGACTGAAGTGCACCTGGGGGTTTTTTACAATGCGACAAGACTGGACGAGTACTATGTCAGAAGATTTGAAACAAGCTGCTCTCGATTACCACGCGAATCCTAAGCCAGGTAAAATCAGCGTTCAGCTGACTACCCCTGCTAATTCCGCCCGCGACCTGTCTCTGGCTTACAGCCCAGGTGTTGCTGAGCCGGTAAAAGCCATCGCAGAAGATCCTGAGAACGCCTACAAGTACACCTCTAAAGGCAACATGGTTGCTGTTATCACAGACGGTACTGCGATTCTGGGTCTGGGTGACCTGGGTCCTCTGGCATCCAAGCCAGTGATGGAAGGTAAGTCTCTGCTGTTCAAACGTTTTGCTGGCGTAGATTCGTTCGACATCGAAGTTGAATCTGAAAGCCCACAAGCTTTCATCGACACGGTTCGTCGTATTGCTAACACTTTCGGCGGTATTAACCTGGAAGACATCAAAGCGCCTGAGTGTTTCGAAATCGAACGCACTCTGATCGAGCAATGTGACATTCCTGTATTCCACGATGATCAACACGGTACAGCAATCGTAACGGTTGCCGGTGTTCTGAACGCACTGGAAATTCAGGGCAAAAACATCGAAGACGCTACTATGGCTGTTTTGGGTGCCGGTGCTGCTGCTATCTCTTGTGCCAAGCTATTGATCCTGGCGGGCATGAAGCCACAAAACATCTTCATGTGTGACCGTAAAGGTGTTATCCACTCTGGCCGTGACGATCTGAACCAGTACAAGCAAGCATTCGCAGTTGATACCGACAAGCGTACCGTTGATGACGCTATCTCAGGTGCTGACATCTTCCTGGGTCTTTCTGGTCCGAACATGGTTAGCGGCGAACAAATCAAAACTATGGCTGATAACGCCATCGTATTTGCTTGTGCCAACCCTGTTCCAGAGATCATGCCTGAGATTGTTAACGAAGTTCGTCCGGACGCCATCATGGCAACAGGTCGTTCTGACTTCCCTAACCAGGTGAACAACGTATTAGGCTTCCCATTCATCTTCCGTGGTGCTCTTGACGTACGTGCTAAGCGCATCAACGAAGAAATGAAGCTGGCTGCTGCCAAAGCACTGGCTGCATTGGCTAAAGAGCCAGTAACTCAGGAAGTTCTGGATGCATACAAACTGGATGCTCTGGCATTCGGTAAAGACTACATCATCCCGAAAGCGACCGATTCTCGCTTGCTGGGTATCGTATCGACTGCCGTTGCGCAAGCTGCGATCGATACTGGTGTGGCGGCTGGCCCTCTGCCTGCAAACTACCCACTGAAGTCTATCGAAGACATCTGAGACAGATGATTCGACCTTGCAGCATCCATCATTGGTAGCAACAAGGTAAGCTTGAAAAAACCGCGACTCCGTTAATGAGTTCGCGGTTTTTTTATGGCCGTAAGATAACCGCTAACGGAACAGATAATCGGACAGTAATGCCTGGTAGGTACGCAATATCCGTTCATACCGACCGTTCTCACGGATTTTGGCAAACCCCTCATCAAACGCATTTTTCATGTCAGGATTATGGAATAACGCAAAATGGCGCGACTTCGGAAACAGATCGAAATACTCGTATTGTTGGCGATACACCTGACTCGATGGACTCTGACGGCGTAACTGGCTCAGGTAATAGCGAAAAATCGTTGAATCAATGACCAGCACTTGTTGGTCCTGACGAAACAGGTCCTCCACCTGTTCGATTTGTTGCACGTATTCACGATAGCCAACGGCTCGCTTGCTGGTCGCAGCAAAAGGTGGTGGCAGCAACTTAGTCGCCAATCGGTAAGCGCCCAAACGGTAATAGCGCAAATCGCGAATCGTCTCCAGCTGCACATCGCTGGCTTTCAACGCAACGGCCTGATTGTGCAATACCACCAATGGCAAATCAGAGATATAGGCGTTGGGGGCAAGATCTTGGTTGGCAACAAAAATTGCATCCAGTGCCTGCTCATTAAATGCGCTGACGATGTTTTCGTTGTTGTCGTATTCAATGTTCACACTGATCCCGACCTGATCCATCGCGGCACGAAACAAGTCAACCGCAATCCCGCGATCGGTAGCAGCGATAACATAGGGAGGCATCGAAATGCCCGCTCCCATGGTAATGGTTTGTTGTGCCTGCACTGCGAGCGTCCCTGTCAGCAAAATGCACAGCCCGAGCACTCGACTTAACAGCATACATATCACCCTCAATTGCCATTCTTTAAGCTTAGTGGATACAACGCATGAAATCTGTAAAAAATGCAGCAAGTCACAATGCGAGAACTGGCCGTATAAAGACCATAAAAAAACCCCACTAGCCATCCTGGTTAGCGGGGTTCTTTAAGAACCGGATAAATCCGGTCATATCAGGGTGCTGGATCGGCTTTGCTGATCAGTCGCTCTACAGAGTCGCAAGACTGGCACAACAGTACCGTAGCATTGTCGAGCAGATTACTGGGGTATTCGCTTGAACACAAGTTTAATTATGTAATGAGCAACACTCCGAAAAGTCTAATGATTACTCATTAGAATTATCTAAACCAATGATCTTCAATGGTTTTTCGTCGTCATCCAAGACGGCCTTTCCAACTGGAGTAACTCGTGTTGCAAGGCCCTCAGCCTGTTCCCGGCGAGCCTGATCTTCTGCGGCCTGCTCAGTGGAAGTCTGAATAAAGCCACAACTGATGCATTCACGCACCTCCTCATCGTCATCGTTGCGATAGATCACTGTGCGATCCATTTCAGAGCACTTAGGACAGACGACACCAGCGACAAAACGTCTTGGCTTTTTCGTTTGTTGGTATTCCATCAGGCGATTTCCTCCAACTCAATACCTGAGTGACGTAACAGGGGTTCTACCGATGGCTGACGGCCACGGAAGTTTGCAAACAACTCAGAGGCTTCGCGACTGCCACCCTGACTCAGAATTTCATTTAAGAAGTGCATTCCGGTATCTCGGTTAAAGATGCCGTCTTCTTCAAATTTCGAGAACGCATCCGCACTGAGCACTTCAGCCCACTTGTACGAGTAGTAACCTGCGGCGTAACCACCGGCAAAAATATGGCTGAAGCTGTGCTGGAAACGATTAAATTCAACCACCGGCACCACGGTGACCTGATCCCGTACCTGAGAAAGAATCTGATCCGGTGTGATTGGATTTTCGCGGCTGTATTCACGGTGCAAGCGGAAATCGAACAAAGCAAATTCCAGCTGGCGCATCATCATCATGGCACTCTGGAAGTTCTTCGCCGCCAGCAGTTTATCCAGCAATTCCTGCGGTAAGGGCTCGCCTTGTTGGTGATTGTCATCCGCTTCAAAACGACCAGAAATAAAGGCCAGTGCTTCCGGCTCGTAACACCAGTTTTCCAGGAACTGACTTGGCAGCTCGACGGCATCCCAGGCCACACCGTTAATACCACTGACGGCGCCCACATCAATCTGTGTCAGCATGTGGTGTAAGCCATGTCCAAACTCGTGGAACAAGGTGGTCAGCTCATCGTGAGTCAGCAATGCTGGCGTGTCACCTACCGCCGGGCTGAAGTTGCAAACCAAATAAGCCACCGGCAGCTGCAGGCCATCAACGGTCTGACGACGGATGCGACAGTCATCCATCCAGGCACCACCGCGTTTTTTCTCACGGGCATACAAGTCGAGATAGAAGGCTGCGATTTGTTGGCCGTCTTTTAATACATGGAAGAAGCGTACATCCGGGTGGTAAGTATCGAAGCTGGCTTGTTCTTCAAACTCGATGCCATACAAACGGGCAACCGTCTCAAACATCCCTTTAACCACGGTATCAATCGGCAGGTAAGGGCGGATATCTTCCTGCGAAATGGCGTAACGACTCTGACGTAATTTCTCGGCATAGTAAGTGATATCCCATGGCTCAAGTTTGATCACCTGATGTTCGTCACGGGCAAACTGTTCCAGTTCTTCAAACTCACGCTGTGCCTGCGGGCGCGCTTTAGCGGCCAGATCGTTCAGGAAATCGATCACTTCCTGAGCATTACCCGCCATTTTAGTGGCTACTGAATATTCGGCATAGTTATCAAAGCCCAGCAAACGCGCCAGCTCGTAACGCAGTGCCAGAATCTCTTCCATATTGGTGCTGTTATCAAACTCACCGGCATTCGGACCCTGCTCCGAAGCACGCGTCACAAACGCGGTGTATACTTCCTGACGTAACTCACGGCGGTCAGCGTACGTCATGATGGGCAGATAAGACGGAAAATCCAGCGTGACCTTGTATTTACCCTCTTCACCGGCCAGCTGTGCCAACAAGCCAACCGCACTTTCCGGTAAACCCGCCAGCAGTGCCGGGTCATCAATTTCTTTACTCCAGGCCTGAGTGGCATCCAGTACGTTTTCACCAAACTTGCTGGTTAGCTCCGATAAGCGCTGCTTAATTTCGCCATAACGGGCCTTTTTATCGCCTTCCAGATCCACCCCACTTAACCGGAAGTCGCGCAATGCGTGCTCAATGGTGGTTTGTTGCGCTGTGGATAAGGTAGCGAACTCGTCGCTGTTACGCAGCGCCTGATAGGCATCGAATAGATCGCGATTCTGACCCATTTCCGTGCTGTATTGGCTCAGTAAAGGTAAGCATGCGTTGTAAGCATCACGCAGTTCGTCGGTATTCAGCACTCCGTTTAAATGACCCACTGGCGACCAGGCTTTGGATAACTCATCGTCCCATTGCTCAATCGGTGCCACCAGCGAATTCCAGCTTGGTGTTGTGCCTTTCAGCTCAGTCAGTAACTGGTTAATTCGCTCGCGGTTCTGGTTCAGCCGCTGCTCCATTGCCGGAACCACCTGGTCGGCTTGGATGGACGAAAATGGCGGCAGCAGGTGTTCTTCTAACAGCGGGTTGCTCATATCAAAAGGTATCCGGGTGCTTAAATCTGTGAATACGAAATAAAAAGGTGAATAGCATTTGTTAATCAGATTGGGTCAAATAGCGGGTAATTCAAGCGCAGAACAACAGATGAGAGAGCGTATGGCTGAGATTAGCAGCAAAGTCGTCCGGAAATATCAGGGCACTGAACCGAAACTGGGCGAGCGGGTCTTCGTTGACCGCAGTGCCGTGGTCATTGGGGATGTTGAAATGGGCGACGACGTCTCAGTTTGGCCATTAACAGTGATTCGTGGCGATATGCACCACATACGCATTGGTGCCCGCACCAGTGTTCAGGATGGCTCGGTACTCCATATCACCCACGCCAGCGACTTTAACCCCGGTGGTTATCCACTGATCATTGGTGAAGACGTCACCATTGGCCACCAGGCAATGTTGCATGGCTGCACCATTGGTGACCGTGTTCTGGTTGGTATGAAGTCGATGATTATGGATGGCGCCGTGGTGGAAGATGAAGTCATCATTGCCGCCGGGGCCGTCGTCACACCCGGAAAGGTGCTGGAGAGCGGGTATGTCTACAAAGGTAACCCGGCAAAACAAGCCCGCCCGATTTCAGAGAAAGAACGCAAGTTCTTCACTTACAGCGCTGGCAACTATGTGCGTCTGAAAGATAAACATCTGGATGAAGGGTTTGATAACTAGCAGAACAAAAAAGCCGCACCCCGGCGTGTTGCAGGCGTGCGGCCTTGTTTCTGGCATCAGCGCATTTAATTGCCAGCAATCGCAGTGGCAGGCCCGACACAAGCATAACCGGCATGGTCTTCACAGGTTTCCAGCAAGGTGCGTTCGCCCAGACTGTTCCAGGTACTGATACTCACCGGATGGGCTTCGCCCGTGTTAATGCGGGCAGTGACGGCTTTACCACTCAAGTCGCTGCGGATCAGGGTTTTATATTTCTTTGAGGGCTGCCCCTGAGAATACTGAGTGCCCACCGATTCCTCGCGGCCTGCAGAATAATCCACCTCCAGCTCAGCACTGACTGGATCACTCCCTTCAAACTCAAGCGTGCAATCGGACAGCTGTCGGACGGTATAATTGCGGCGGTTGCCGTAGTCGTAACCGGGGCCGCCATCCAGTGTCAGTGTCCAGATTTCGATGCCATTGCTATTGGTGTAGTTAATGGTGCTGGTGAGTCCGTTACTGGTTGCACTCCAGCTTGGCCCCTGGTTTTCCCGGCCATCATCCTTGGCATCAACGACTTCAATCAGTGCTCGCCTTACATCCTGAAAACGGAATTCTGGGTCGGGAGCGGTAATCACAGGGACTTGCAGTGAATAACCAGGGTATTCCGGCATCGGAAAGGAGTAGCCCCGCCACTGACCTGCGCTGCAATCGCGTTTAGCCACATCACCGAGACTACTGCCACCACCCGGATTAGCACCACCACTGAGCGGGTCGGCATTGCCGGGGGTTGAGCCATCCGAGCTGGAACCGCCACCGCATGCCGCCAGTATAAGGGTCAGAGGTAAAACAGAGACAAGACGCACATCGTATTCCTTTTTTATTGATAATTAGATTATTTTATAGCATTCATCACCGGGAGAAAGGTTGTTGCTACTTTTTTGTGATAGCCCCCTCAATAAAACCGGTGCCATATCAACAGTACGACGCTCGCTCCCAACACAGACTCGCGCTACAATCAGCGCTGATTTTTAAACCCTATCTCTAAAGAACAAAACGGACAGACGATTTCCCATGGGCAGAGCGTATCAAAACCGTAAAGAGTCGATGGCTAAAACGGCCGCAGCAAAAACCAAGGTCTATTCCAAATATGGCCGTGAAATTTACATGACAGCCAAGGCCGGTGGTTCTGACCCATCTGGCAACCTGTCACTGCGCTCCCTGATCGACCGTGCTAAAAAAGACCAGGTTCCGTCTCACGTTATCGATAAAGCCATCGCCAAAGCAGAAGGTGGCGCGGGTGAAGATTTCCAGCCAGCGCTGTATGAAGGTCTGGCTCCGGGCGGCGCGATGGTGCTGATCAGCGCATTAACCGATAACCCGAACCGTACCTTTGGTGAAATCCGGGGTGTTTTCTCCAAGTGTAAAGCCAAGCTGGGTACCCAGGGCTCAGTGAGCCACAGCTTTGAACACTGTGCGATGTTTGTATTCCCGGGTGAAGACGAAGAAGCGGCACTGGAAGCGCTGATGATGGCCGACGTGGATGTGGGCGAAATCGAATGTGAAGACGGTATGATTTCCGTTCAGGTTCCGCCAACGGAGTTCTTCAAAACCAAAACCGCACTGACCGAAATGGATGAAAACATCGATTTCGAAATGCAGGAAATCACTTACCTGCCACACGCTGAGCACGAAATCGCTGCCGATAACGTTGAAGCCTTCGAGCGTTTCATCAATCTGATGAACGAACTGGAAGATGTGCAGGAAATCTACCACAACGGTAGTTACGCCAGCTAAGCACTGATTCGCACGCGCCAGTTTATAAAAGCCGTCAGCACCTTGTGCTGACGGCTTTTTTCGTTCGGCATTTAACCGCCAGGGAAGGGCGACACCTGCCACCAGCTGGTGCAATTTCGCCAATCCACCGAATTGTTACATAGCGCAATATAACAGTAATTTTTTTGTCATTTTCCGCTGCCAACCTCTGCAACCAATTTTAAGCAATCGGCTCAGCGGAATATCGACATGGGAAAAAAACTACTGGCTATGGCCATCAGCGGCGCTTTGTTAAGTGCTTGTGGCAGCGATGATAACAACAAAAACGCCAATAACGATGGCGCTCAGGGCGCCCCGGCAGCACCGGTAACGTCAAAAGCGACCGGCGCGATTACCAAGATTGGTCAGTATCAGTCGGGGATTTACGACGATGGCGGTGCTGAGATTGTCTCCTTTGACGCCAGCACAGATAAGTTGTTTGTAGTGAACTCCGGTGATGCCACCATCGACGTTCTTGATCTGAAAGATCCGGCTAACCCCCAAAAACTGACCACCATCGATGTTAAAGCAGCCAGCGTAAACGGCTTTACCGCAGGCGGAGCTAACAGCGTCGCGGTAAAAAATGGCAAGCTGGCAGTGGCGGTCGAAAACGACAACAAGCAGGGCAACGGCCAGGTTTACTTTTACAACAGCGATAGCCTGTCATTTATTGGTGCTGCAGCTACCGGTGCGCTGCCGGATATGGTCACTTTCACACCCAACGGCGACTATGTATTAAGTGCCAACGAAGGCGAGCCAAACGATGCCTACGACAACGATCCGGAAGGTTCTGTTTCCATCATCAAAGTCTCTGACCTGACGGTTCGAACCGCTGATTTTTCTGACTTTAACCAGGATAAACAAAGCCTGATTGAAAAGGGTGTTCGTATCGGCGGTCCTGCGGGTACTACCGTTGCTCAGGATCTGGAGCCAGAATACATCACCGTTGATCGCGACAATCAAACCGCTTACGTTGCTTTGCAGGAAAACAATGCGATTGCCGTGGTTAACATCGCAGATGCAGAGGTAACGTCGGTTTTGCCACTGGGCTATAAAGATCACAGCCAGGCCGGTAACGGCCTCGATGCCAATAAAAACGATGAAGCGGCCAACATCGAACTATTGCCGATACTGGGCATGTATCAGCCAGATTCAATCGCCAGCTTTATGGCAAACGACGGCAAAACCTACATCGTCACCGCTAACGAAGGGGATGGCCGCGACTACGATGGTTTTAAAGACGAAGCGGACCTGCAGGACCTGAACCTGGACGCAGCGGCCTTCAGTTCAGCCATGCGCACCCGGCTGGGTGACAAAGACGGCCTTGGTGACCTGACCGTTGCCAATAACATCGGCGACAGCGACAACGATGGCGACTTCGATAAAGTTTATGCCTACGGCGCTCGTTCTTTCTCCATCTGGAACAGCAGTATCCAACAGGTATTCGACTCCGGCGACCAGTTCGAACAAAAAGTAAAAGAAGTCGCCCCAGACAACTTCAACGCCAGTAACGATAAAAATAAAATCGACAACCGCAGTGACAACAAAGGTCCGGAGCCGGAAGGCCTGGCGCTGGCAACTCTGGGAGATGAGACGTTTGCATACATCGGTCTGGAACGTCAGGGTGGCATTATGGTGTACAACATCACCGATCCGGCAATGCCTGAATTTGTTCAGTACTTCAGTGACCGTAACTTCGCTGTAGAGGCGGATGAAAACAACGCTGCAGCTGCAGGTGATCTTGCACCAGAGGGGATGTTGTTTATCTCTGCGAGTGATAGTCCAAGTGGCAAACCATTGCTGGTTGTTGGTAATGAGGTCAGCGGCACGACTTCAGTTTACGAAATCCGTTAATCCTCGACTACCCAGTCAGTTAATCAAAGTTTCACCACTGACCGAAGCCGCTGCGGCATATCCGCTGCGGCTTTTTTGCACCAACAATAACCATTTGGTCAGCATCTGCCCCGATTCGGGGTGGATGCTATAAGCCAACACAGCAGAACATACCGGTCCATGCGTCTGTGTTCGTATTTTTTACCGCTAATTTTCAACAACTTAGCTTGTTCTCTAATTTTTTATAACCGGTTGGTCAGCTTATTGCTAACAGTAGCGCAGATAACAAACCCAAACCCTGTGGAGAATACTCATGTCGGATTCTGCGCCTTCCGAACTGCTATACGGCTTAAACGATAAACCGCCTGCCCCGGCTGCTTTTCTGGCAGCCCTGCAGCATATGCTTGCCAGCTTTGTTGGCATTATTACCCCGACTCTGATCATCGGTGGAGTGCTGGGATTAGGGGCAGAAATCCCATACCTGATCAGCATGGCGCTGATAGTATCCGGTGTTGGTACCTTTATTCAGGCACGCCGCTTTGGCCCGGTGGGCTCTGGGTTGGTCGCAATTCAAGGCACCAGCTTCGCGTTTCTTGGCGCAATCCTGGCTGCCGGTTTTATTGCCAAGAGCAAAGGGGGTGGCCCGGAAGAAATACTGTCGCTGATTTTCGGAGTGTGTTTTTTGGGTGCGTTCATCGAAATATTCCTCAGCCAGTTCCTTCACAAGCTGAAAACCATCATTAATCCGCTGGTCACTGGCATTGTGATCACCACCATCGGTTTCTATCTGATCAAAGTTGGGATGACAGATCTCGCCGGTGGTTTTAAAGCACCAGACTTTGGCAGCCCGGAAAATCTGACATTGGGTGGTTCGGTATTACTGCTGATTATCATCATGAACCAGAGCAATAACCCGATTCTGCGCTCAGGTGCGATCTTCTTTGGTCTGGTGGCTGGTTTTATTGCGGCCTTTTTTATGGGTAAGGTCGATTTTAGCAAACTGGCAGATATGGATTGGTTTGCACTGCCACTGCCGTTTAAATATGGCTTCTCATTCGATATTGAGGCCTTTATTCCGGTTGCTCTGATTTACCTGATCACTGCGATCGAATCATCAGGCGATCTGACCGCAACCTCGATGATTTCGCGTCAATCGATAAATGACGACGCGTACCGTCAGCGAATTCGTGGTGGGGTTTTGGCCGATGGATTTAACTCGATGATTGCCGCGGTATTTAATACCTTCCCGAACACTACCTTCAGTCAGAACAACGGTGTGATTCAACTGACCGGAATCGCCAGTCGTTATGTGGCATTCTGGGTTGCCGGAATCCTGATTGTGCTGGGTTTATGCCCGATGATTGGTGGAGTCTTCCAGCAATTGCCTAAACCCGTATTAGGTGGCGCAACACTGGTGATGTTTGGCACCATCGCTGCTGCGGGCATCCGCATTCTGGCAACCTTGGAACTGGATCGCCGCACCATGTTAATCATGGCAGTGTCGTTTGGTCTTGGCCTTGGGGTTGCTATGGTTCCGAACCTACTGCAGGAAATGCCAAAGCTGGTTCAGAACCTGTTTGGCTCTGCCGTAACGGTGAGTGGTTTGAGTGCCATCATTCTCAACACACTGCTTCCACGTCGCGATGCAGCAGCAGTCGATACAACCACAACCGACATCAATGGCGCTGAAACGACCGCCTGATCCACGATCTGCAACAGCATAAAAAGCCTGCATTATGCGGGCTTTTTGCTGCATACCAGCCAACATTAAAGCGCTTTCATCGCTTTGCGAACCGCAGGCAAATGGCGCCGGCTCACCGCAATGCCCTCTGATAATCCTTTCAGGAATAACTGATGGCCGCCTTCATCCAACGTCTCGAGACGTTCAATACGTGCCAACGACACTAACGCACTGCGATGCACACGCAGAAAGTGTGCACCAAATTCCTCTTCAAGTTGTTTCAGCGAATCATCTATCAGGGTTTCACCCTGGGTGTGATGAACGTTGACGTACTTTTGGTCGGCGTAAAAATAAAAGACATCGGTTAACGGTATCAGCTGCATACCGGTGTGAGTGCGCGCACTGATATGGGTACGACAGCCGCCCCGGTCTTCCTGCTCCTCCGGGAGTTGATCCAGCCATTGAGCCGTGCGTTGTAACGCCCGTCTCAGATCATCCTTGGCAATCGGCTTCATTAAATAGTCGATGGCCTTTACCCGGAACGCCTGCAATGCGTGCTCATCGTAAGCCGTACAAAATACCACCAGAGGAACCTGCTCAAACTGCTGTAATTCTTCAGCGACTTGTAATCCGGTTTTACCCGGCATCTGAATATCCAGTAGCACCAAATCACATTTATGCTGGCGCAACCAGGACAAGGCCGCTTCGCCGTCACCAGCTTCGGCAACCCATTCGAAATCGCTGTGTTCGAGCAATAATCGTTTCAGCCGTTCTCGCGCCAGTGGTTCGTCATCCACCAGCAATACACGATACCCCATTACTTAATCTCCCCATCTGGCTTTGCCTGCGGTAGATACAACTGCGCCATATAGTGCTGTCCTGAATCTTCAATTCGCAGCTCTGCTAACTGCGACTCGTCACTGATGGCCTCGAGACGTGCGCGAATATTCGCCTGCGCCATGTGATTCCCGTGATCGGTTACAACCGAAGAATCTTTTGAATTACGGATTTCTAACAACCAGCCAGCGGTTTTCTGAGTCAGAGTAATTGTGATAAAGCCGCCTGTAATCGAAGGCTGGATGCCATGGTAGACAGCGTTTTCCAGTAGCGGCTGCAGCAATAACTGCGGCACCTTTAATTCCGGTAGCTCCGGGGGCAATACAAAATTGACCGTCATACGATCGCCCAAACGTACCTGTTCAATATCGAGGTAGCGTCGCCCAAGCTCAATCTCCTGAGTAATCGGCACCAGTTTATCGTCGGCTTTTAAAACAGCCCGAAACAACTGTGCCAGATCCACCAGCATACGCTCAGCTTTATCCGGATCGATAACAATTAATGAGGCAACAGTATTCAGAGTGTTAAAAAAGAAGTGCGGACGAATATTGGCCTGCAATGCAGCCAGGCGCGACTTCAGCTCTGCCTGGGTTTTCAAGCGCCACTGACTTTGTACGTAAAAATAACGCAACGCCATCATTGCAAAAATAGCTGCAATCACCTGATTACGCAGCACCCACGGCCAATCAATACCGGGCCTGTCCATAGGCCAGATGTATTCCCCCAGCAGACTTACCGATACGGTTACTGCCTGTGTAATCAACATCGCAACCGCCGAAGCGCTGACGACATGCAGACGTGACATCAGTACCCGTAGCTGACAAAGGATCGCTACTGTTAACAACGCCACCCACTGTACAAACAGAGAGACAATCGCGAAGCGTTGCCAGGAAAAGCCGGGCAGTCCGGTCTCGATCAGGGTTAATGCCAAGACCAGCGCCTCACTGAGAATCAACAGAAACATCACCGCTCGGGTGTTACACAGGTCGGGCAGAAAAAACGCTTCTAGCAAGTCCTGCTGTTTTTCATGTTCGGCTTTTTTATCGTTATTGCTGAAAGCCACGGAGATCCCTGATTTCTGGTTGGAATAACGGCTTAGTCTCCGATGTGTCAGCAATTACCGCAAGGTATCTGTGACCAAATGGTGGTGAAACAGGGACAGAATGCGTAGTGGTTGGTTATAATCCGCCGCCATAACGCTGTCCGCCTGCCAAGAATGCAGGCGCCCGTCGAATAATTAGAGGTGTGATATGACTGATCAGAACCAAACCAACTCATCTTGGGGTGGCCGTTTTTCCGAACCAACAGACGCCTTTGTTGCGCGTTATACCGCTTCGGTGAACTTCGATCAGCGTATGTACGCTCAGGACATTCAAGGCTCTGTGGCACACGCAAAAATGCTGTGCAAAGTGGGCGTACTGAACGAGCAGGAGCGTGACGATATCCTGCGTGGTCTCGAAGAAGTTCGCCAGGAAATCGAAAGCGGCAACTTCAACTGGTCGGTTGAGCTGGAAGATGTCCATATGAACATCGAAGCCGCTCTGACCGCTAAGATCGGCATTACCGGTAAAAAGTTACACACCGGCCGTTCTCGCAACGACCAGGTGGCAACCGATATTCGTCTGTACATGCGAGATGAAATTGATGTGATTGCTGCCGAGCTGACCCGTTTGCAACAAGGCCTGATTGAGCTGGCAGAGAAAGAAGCCGACACCATTATGCCGGGGTTCACTCACCTGCAAACCGCGCAGCCGGTAACTTTCGGTCACCACTTGCTGGCCTGGAACGAAATGCTGGAGCGTGATTACGCACGCCTGATGGACTGCCGTAAGCGTATCAATATTCTGCCATTAGGCGCGGCGGCTCTGGCCGGTACCACGTATCCGATTGACCGCTTTTACACCGCTGAACTGCTGGGCTTTGATCGCCCGACAGAAAACAGCCTGGACTCCGTATCCGACCGTGACTTCGCCATCGAATTCACCAGCGCAGCGTCGCTGATTATGATGCACATGTCGCGCTTCTCCGAAGAGCTGGTGCTGTGGGCTTCGGCTCAATTCCAGTTCATCGATCTGCCAGATCGTTTCTGCACCGGCTCATCCATCATGCCGCAGAAGAAAAACCCGGATGTGCCTGAACTGGTTCGTGGTAAAACCGGTCGCGTGTATGGCCATATGATTTCTCTGCTGACGCTGATGAAGTCGCAGCCACTGGCGTACAACAAAGATAACCAGGAAGATAAAGAGCCGCTGTTCGATACCGTCGATACCCTGCGTGACTCCCTGCGTGCCTTCGCAGACATGGCGCCACACCTGCAGCCGAAGAAAGAATTCATGTACGAAGCTGCCAAGCGTGGTTTCTCCACCGCAACCGACCTGGCTGACTACGTTGTGCGCAAAGGTATTCCATTCCGTGATGCCCACGAGATTGTCGGTAAAGCCGTGGCTTATGGCATCGAGAGCAACAAAGACCTGAGCGATATGACACTGGCAGAGCTGCAACAGTTCTCCGATGAAATCACTGCGGATGTGTTCGATGTATTAACGCTGGAAGGTTCAGTAGCTGCTCGTGATCATATTGGTGGCACCGCACCGGATCAGGTGCGTGCGGCATCGGCTCGCGCGAAAGAAGCACTGGCTAAGCGTTAAGCACCCGCCCTCAAGAACAAAAAGCCCGTTATGGAGTGATCTGTAACGGGCCTTTTTATTGGGAGCTGATTCCGGTGTTCAGAACCAGGAATTAGCTACCAGTCTTCAACGCTGCATCTCTGCGCTTAAACCAGCTTGCCACATTCACCACTGTCACAAAGCGGAACACCAAAACCGCGTGGATAAAGCCAATAATGCCAGCCATGGCGTAATTACCAGCCGTCATCATATCCCACACCATGGCGGGTAAAACCAGAATCGGAAACCAGGCAAAAAAACGGTAAAACACTTTCTCAAAGCGTGATATCGCCGGGTTTTTATCTTCAACCGGCGCTTCGGTCACCACCTTCTGCTGTATCTTTTTACTCTTTTTCGCCATTAACCTGCTCCCGTGTGAGCGGATGCCGCGGCATCTGCTGTGTTATTTTTTATTCAACGGACAGCAGACCACAGCCTGCAGGTCAGTCACACTGGTCTTTAGTCGAAGATGGGCAAGCCGCCGGAACCGGTGCAATGCCCGACAAGATGCAATTTTTGCCAATGAACCGCACAATAACGACTTTGATACTCAACCGAGAGTTCACGTGTTACCACTGGTTTATCATTCGAATTATTCCTGCCCGTTTCCGGAAAACCATCGCTTTGTGATGTCTAAATTCCGCCGCCTGCACGCATATTGCGAACAGCAAGGATTAATCGGCAGCAGCAACCTGTTCCAGCCCGAATCCGTCAGCAAAGCAGTGATGAGCATTGCTCATGACATGGATTATCTGCAGATGATCAGTGAGCAGAATGACGACACCGATCCGGTTAATAAAAAAGCCTGGCGACGGATTGGCTTGCCCTGGAGTCAGGGTTTGGTTGATCGGACTTTCACGGCGCCCAATGGCACCCTGTTAACGGCGCAGTTGGCGTTGCAGTATGGTATGGCCAGTCACTTGGCCGGAGGTACTCACCATGCACATCGTAACTTTGGCTCTGGCTTTTGCCTGTTGAATGATCTGGCGTTTGCAGCGTTGTCCTTGCTGCACAATGGTGAGGCAAATAGGGTACTGATTTTCGATCTCGATGTGCATCAGGGCGATGGCACCGCTGCAATTCTGGCCAATGAACCCAGAGCCTTTACCTGTTCGATTCATTGCGAGAAGAACTTTCCGTTCCGTAAATCCGCCAGCGATCTCGACATCGGCCTGGATAAACACCTCAAAGATGATGACTACCTCAATGTTGTTGAAAGCACATTGAGGCAGCTACTGGACGAACTACAGCCGGATATTGTGCTGTACGACGCCGGAGCAGACGTCTGGATCGATGATGAGTTGGGTCATCTGGACATCAGCTGGGAAGGTGTGCAACAACGTGATGAACTGGTACTCAGCGCCTGCCTGCAGCGCCATATCCCAGTAGCAACAGTGATTGGTGGCGGCTACGACCAAAATCATAATCGTCTGGCAATGCGCCACGCAATTGTTGTCGAGTCAGCATCGCATTTGTTTCAACAGTATCTGGACTGATGCAACAACCTGACTTTTTTACACATAAGTGCAAGGGTTAAGCAAAGACTGAGTCCGGTCGTTTACAGTACAATTGTACCGTTTTACTGTATTCAACCATTGATCGACCAAACAATAATAAAGGTTAAAGCCGTGCAACTCTCTCGCCTTGCTCTTACCGTACTGATCCCCTCAATAATGGCTCTGACTGCGTGTTCGGACAACGACTCACCGACAAAGTCGGCTGCACAACCAGAAGAAACACCCCCGCCTGTCAGTGATGACAACGGCGGCGACAACAACGGTGGAACAAATCCAGGTCAGGATATTGATGAAGGTTGCTTGTATGCTGCGGCAGATTATCAGGAGCCGGAAGCACTTCCGATCCAGGAATACCTGGATATCTCTCTCCAAAGCGATACTTACCGTATTCAACAGGGGCAAGAAATGACTTCTGCTGATTCCGACCTGACCGGCACCTGGCTATTGACCCACAATGTTCAGAAGAAAACTTCGACCCGGTATACACAAAAGATCATCACAGACCATCACCGTATGGTGTTTGTCATTCGTGAACGAAATGGAACACTGGAATACGGCCAGTGTACCGGGGCGCAAATTGACGCTAAAACGCTGGCACCCGATTTTATTCCCATGGAAGCAGACTCCGTTGGCGATGAAGCTCGCTTACTGCTCAACCAGGCAGCCAGCTCTGTAAAAATGACGATAGATTCAAACACGTCTATGTCAGGTATCACCCTGAATGGTATCGACGACAGTGATCCCCGAACCCGGGTAGAGTATTCGGGCCAATACAGCAAGGCGGTGAAGATTTCGGCATCGACCAATCCATTTGGAACTCTGTCCCTGAGTGCTTTTGAACTTGCCAGCGATCACAACAATGTTGGCGTTTACTGCACGGTGCTGACACACACTTACGCCAGTACCTCACAGTGTTTGACCCCGGAGATCAGTCGCCGAAGCGACGTCTTTCTCGCCACCCGCGGTGACGGCAATGTGCGCACAGATTTTGGATTCAGTGCAACCAGCGGCAGTTCAAGTGAGCTGCTTATTTTCGGCTACCAGCAAGACAACGGCAGTTTTTACAAGAATTTTATCGCTGAAAAACTCACTGGCCTGCCAAATCAGGGGTCACCTGCTTCCAGCATCAACCTTGCTGTATCGAAGTCACGCATCTCAGGCAACGCCGCAATTCAGGGACTGGTGGGACTGAAACAAGAAATTGCGGGCAGCGCTAATGTCACTATGGATATTCAGGTACCGTTACAGATTCAGCCCTGATCATCGTTCATCACGCCAGGTAAGCAATCCAATATTTGTTGCTTTAACCACATTAAGGCCGGATCTCTGCTGCCCTTGCGGTGCCAGTAAAGGTGCATTTCAACAGCTGATGTCTCTAATGGCAGCGGCGTTATGCGAATACCACCGGCCAGTTCCATCTGACGCGCATAACTTAGCGGCAAGGTCACCAGTAAATCGGTTTCCTTGGCCACTTGCAGCGCCGCATAATAATTCTGACAGCGTAAGCTGATTTCTCGGTTCAGCCCTAGCCGGCTCAGTGCAAAATCCTCAACGCCAGGCCCCTCATTGCGACTGGATACCAAAATGTGACGCGCCTGTGCGTACTGTTCAATGTCCAGTTTCCGTTTCGTCAATTCATGATCTTGACGCATGGCAACCGCCAAACGCTCACAGCCCAGAGGCTGATGCTCAATGTCACTGTTCACGGGTAACAATACGTCAACCGCAAAATCGATCTGACCGCGGCTGAGTTGATTAATCATATCCCGGCGCGGTACCCGCATACTGCGCAGCTGAATGTGCGGTGCAGTACGCTGCAGGTGAACCATCAATGGCGGCAGCGCGGTAAACTCCATGACGTCGCGGGCGGCCAGAGTAAATACCCGACTGGCTTCGGCTGGCTCAAATGCCAGTCCCTCAGCCAATGTTGACTCCAGATCCTGCAGCGCTGACCGAACCCGGTGCACGATGGCTTTTGATAACGGTGTTGGCGCCATTCCTTTACCCGCGCGCTCAAATAAGGGGTCATCAAAGCGTTCCCGCAGACGCGCTAGCGCATGACTCACCGCTGGCTGTGACAGATGCAGTTGCTGCGCCGCTTTGGTCAGATTACCTTCCCGGTAGATTGCGTCGAACACCACAAACAAATTGAGATCGACTCGGGATAAATTAATTTCCTGCATTATTCGCTGAACCATAAATTCATATGCGCAATAGGTTATCAGTAATTCAAGCCACTGAGCAGAACGGTGAACCTTTATAAATCCGGAACTTTGCATCTCATCACGGTTCCAACACCGACACGACAAATACCGCTCAGGGGACATCATGATGGAAAATAAAATACAAAAGACACTCGCTATATCCGCCTTCGCCTTCACACTGGCGGCTTGCGGCAGTGACAGCAACGATAGCTCAACACCCAAAGTTGACCCAGGTAGTGGCACCGTTAGCTACACACTGACTTTTAAACAAAACTGGGATCAAACCACCTTTCCGACAAACTTCCCAAGCAATCCTCATTTCTCACCGTTAGTGGGCGCTACCCATAACAGCCAGGCTGTTATCTGGCGCCCGGCTGGCCAAGGTGGGGCAGAGACGACGGCTGGTCTGGAAGTTGTTGCAGAAACCGGTTCAACAGCCACCTTGATCGCTGAACTGACTTCGGCCAAAGAAGCTGATGGCCATATTGATGCTATTTTCGCCCGCAGCGGTGGAGCAATTTCACCAGGCACGCAAACCCAGACAATTAAGCTCAGTACTCAGTTTCCGCTGGTGTCAGCGGTCAGCATGATTGCTCCAAGCCCGGACTGGTTTGTGGGTATTCGTGACGTTAACCTTTACCCAAATGGCGAATGGCTGGATGAAGTCACCGTGGACCTTCGCCTTTATGATTCCGATACCGACCTCGGCCAAACCTTTACCGCGGCGAATCAAGACGGCGGAGATCGCAATATCCAGCTGGTTACCACACAGGCTAACGAAACTGACTTTAACAACGGCGTTCACCGTACCAGCGGGGCTTTTGTTGGTCAGATGATTCTTAAGCGGCAATAAACAGAAACATTTGTCGCTTTGACCTGAGGTCATGATCTCCCTATATTGACACTGTAAACATAACAATAAGTGCATAGACAAGGAATCCGAGATCATGACCCAATCTTCAGATAACAGCGACTTTGACTACAGTTGCTTTGCAATCGAAGTCAGCGACCAGATTGCCCATCTGCAATTCTGTCGGCCGACAGAGCTTAACTCCATGAACAAAGCCTTCTGGCTGGAACTGCCTCAAGCCATACGGGATATCGAAGCGAACTCAGATGCTCGGGTCATCGTTATTTCTTCGTCCGGTAAACATTTCTCGGCGGGAATGGATCTGGGGGTATTTTCAGATTCCAAAGCCGTTCCGATGTCCGGTGATCCCGGCCGCATGGCTGAAAATCTGCGTCGGGTTGTGCTGCAATTACAGGACAGCCTGAGTTCGCTGGAAAAAGTCCGACTGCCAGTATTAACTGCGGTTCAGGGAGGGTGCATTGGCGGAGCTCTGGATCTGGTGTGTGCCTCCGATATGCGTTACTGCACTGCGGACAGTTACTTCAACATCAAAGAAACCGAAATTGGTATGACCGCTGATGTCGGCACCCTGCAGCGCATGCCAAAACTGATGCCTGCCGGCATCGTTCGCGAACTGGCATACACCGGACGCAAGTTTCTGGCTGCTGAAGCCTTACAATTGGGTTTCGTTAACCAGGTGTTCGATACTCAGGAAGCGATGCTGGATGGTGTTATGACGATCGCCAAACAGATCGCTCAGAATTCACCGTTGGCCGTAACCGGCTGCAAAGAAATGCTGAATTACAGCCGTGATCACAGTGTTGAAGACAGCCTGAATTATATGGCGACCTGGCAAGCGGGGATGTTCCGCCCGAATGATCTGATGAAAAGCTTCCAGGCCAAAGCGACGAAACAAGCCGCCGTCTACGACGATCTGTTTCCACACAAAGACCTGTTCGAGCAATAAGTCAGGTAGCGAAGCTGCCAGTCGCTAAATCTCGTCTAAGCTAACAATATTCAACGCGGCCCGCCTTCCACTGCGGAGTAGCGTTTCATTTCTAGCAGGGATTATGGAGAGACACGTGGCTGAGCAGCAATTCCGATTGGTAACCCGCAGCGACTTTGATGGCCTGGTTTGTGCCGTTTTATTCAAAGAACTGGGCATGATCGACGACATCCTGTTCGTTCATCCGAAAGATATGCAAGACGGTAAAATCGATATCACCAGTCAGGATATCACCACCAATTTACCGTATGTCGAAGGCTGCCATCTCAGCTTCGACCACCATGCTTCTGAATTAAAACGTCGCGGCGATCACGCCTACGATAACCACATCATCGATGACAAAGCGCCATCAGCGGCGCGTGTGGTATACGATTATTACGGCGGTAAAGAACGCTTCCCGAAAATATCCAGTGACATGATGGAAGCTGTGGATAAATCTGACTCAGCGCAGTTCTCCAAAGAAGAAATTCTGAACCCGGAAGGTTGGGTGCTATTAAACTTCCTGATGGATTCCCGCACGGGTCTGGGTCGCTTCCGAGAATTCCGCATCAGCAACTACCAGCTGATGATGCAGCTAATCGACTACTGTCGTGACCACACCATCGAGCAGATTCTTGAATTACCCGATGTGAAAGAGCGGGTAGAACTGTTCTTCGATCATAAAGATAAATTCGAAGACCAGCTGCGTCGCTGCACCACAGTTCATAACAATCTGGTGGTGCTGGATCTGCGCGAGGAAGATCCGATCTTCGCCGGCAACCGCTTTATGATTTATGCCCTGTTCCCGGAAACCAATATTTCCATCCATGTGTTATGGGGCCTGAAAAAACAGAACACCGTATTTGCTATCGGCGGTTCGATCATCAACCGAACGCATAAGACTCACATTGGTGAACTGTGCTTAGAGCATGAAGGTGGTGGCCATCGTAATGCCGGTACCTGTCAGGTGGATAACGATGGGGCCGAAAGTGTTCTGACAAAGTTAATTCAGCGGATTAATGCGGACGGTTAACACTAAGTTGATCTGAAAAGCAGACATACAAAAACCGGCATAAGCCGGTTTTTGTATTTGCGTTAAAGCAGGAAAGCTAAATGCTTGCCCAGTTCTTCACAGTACTTTATTTAATATTTAACTTGGAACTGTGCCAAGGTATTGTGGTATCGACAAGCACCAGTCCATACATTAACTAAATTACCTGCTGCTGCTGCCGAAATAATTAACGATATTAGTTTTTTACCTTCTGTACTTTCGTCGTTATGTATTACCAGCCAATCCCCACCATCATCGCATTGAGTGGGGAACTTTTTATCGAACCGCACAACAATGGAATCGCTTCGATAATTAATTTGGACTATTTTGGCGTCTTTAATACCACTAGCGTAGCAATTAAAAGATATCATAGAAGTCAACGCCAGAAATATAAACAGTATAGATTTAGTCACACCAGAATCCTTTTTGAATGAGTTAATAAAAACCCGCACCGTAATAATACAGAGCGGGTTTTCTTTGTCTGTACTCCAGAGAGCCTGACATTCGCGTAATGCAGAAAAGCTTAGTGCTTGCCCAGTTTCTCGCGAATTTGCTGGATAGTACGCAGTTGTGCTGCGGCCTCGGCCAGCTGAGTAAGCGCACGAGAGTAATCAAAGTCTGCACCTTGATTTTCCATCGCTTGCAGAGCGTGTTTCTTAGCTTCCAGAGCCGCAGCTTCATCGATGTCACCAGCGCGAACAGCGGTGTCAGCCAGAACAGAAACGCAATTGGGCTGTACTTCCAGATAACCACCAGAGACGTAAACAACCTCTTCTTCGCCGCCTTGCTTAACAATGCGGACTGGACCAGGTTTCAGCGGAGTCAGCAGTGCTGTGTGACCAGGTTCAATACCCAGATCACCCAGTTCACCGTGAGCTACTACGCGTTCTACCAGGCCAGAGAACAGGTTCTCTTCGGCGCTGACGATATCGCAGTGGACGGTAATCGCCATAGTCGTATCCTCAGTTAGAGAGGCGACTCGTTACTCAGTGAGTATTGAGCCGCCAGCCCAATTACATGTTTTTCGCTTTCTCAACAGCTTCGTCGATGGTACCTACCATGTAGAACGCTTGTTCTGGCAGTTCATCGAATTCACCGTTCAGGATGCCTGAGAAACCACGGATGGTTTCTTTCAGAGACACGTATTTACCAGGCGCACCGGTGAAGATCTCTGCCACGTGGAATGGCTGAGACAGGAAACGCTCGATCTTACGTGCACGGGCAACCAGCTGCTTATCTTCGTCGGACAGTTCGTCCATACCCAGAATCGCAATGATGTCTTTCAGCTCTTTATAGCGCTGCAGTACACCCTGAACGCCACGAGCGATGTCGTAGTGTTCGTTACCGATAACCAGTGGATCCAGCTGACGAGAAGTAGACGCCAGTGGGTCGATCGCTGGGTAAATACCTTTAGAAGCGATGTCACGAGACAGAGATACGGTAGAGTCCAAGTGAGCGAACGTAGTCGCCGGGCTTGGGTCAGTCATATCATCCGCAGGTACGTATACCGCCTGGATAGAAGTAATGGAGCCAGTCTTCGTGGAGGTAATACGCTCCTGAAGTACGCCCATCTCTTCTGCCAGAGTTGGCTGGTAACCTACCGCTGAAGGCATACGGCCTAACAGTGCAGATACTTCGGTTCCCGCCAAGGTGTAACGGTAGATGTTGTCAACGAACAACAGTACGTCTTTACCTTCGTCACGGAACTTCTCAGCCATAGTCAGACCAGTCAGAGCAACACGCAGACGGTTACCCGGAGGCTCGTTCATCTGACCGTAAACCATTGCTACTTTAGAGTTTGGCTTGTTTTCCAGGTCTACAACACCGGATTCAGCCATCTCGTAGTAGAAGTCGTTACCTTCACGAGTACGCTCACCAACACCCGCGAATACAGACAGACCGGAGTGTGCCTTCGCAATGTTGTTAATCAGCTCCATCATGTTTACGGTTTTACCAACACCGGCACCACCGAACAGACCAACTTTACCACCCTTAGCGAATGGGCAAACCAGGTCAATTACCTTGATACCGGTTTCCAGCAGGTCAGTGGAGTTTGATTGCTCGTCGAAAGTCGGTGCTGCACGGTGAATAGAAGCAACTTCTTTCTCACCGATAGGACCACATTCGTCGATAGGACGGCCAAGCACGTCCATGATACGACCCAGAGTCTCAGTACCAACTGGCACAGAGATAGGACCGTTTGTGTTTGTTACAGGAAGGTCACGTTTCAGACCTTCTGTTGAGCCCATTGCAATAGTACGAACTACGCCGTCGCCCAGCTGCTGCTGAACTTCTAAAGTAGTTTCAGTACCATCAACGGTCAGGGCGTCGTAGACCTTAGGTACACTGTCGCGTGGAAATTCCACGTCGATAACGGCACCGATGATCTGTACGATAGATCCGCTCATTTTCGGTTCCTCTTAATCTTAAACCTTGAATCCCGGGCTTATACAGCCGCGGCACCGCTTACGATTTCTGAAATTTCCTGAGTAATTGCTGCCTGACGAGCCTTGTTGTAAAGCATGTTCAGGTCGTCAATCATACTGCCCGCGTTATCGGTAGCGTTCTTCATCGCTAACATACGTGCAGCCTGTTCACAGGCATTATTCTCAATTACACCTTGGTACACCTGGGATTCTACGTAGCGAATCAACAGGCCTTCGATAATCTCTTCAGGCGCTGGCTCGTAGATATAACCCCACTGGCGTTTCAGTGAATCGTCTTCTTTCGCCTTCAGAGGCAGTAACTGCACTGAAGTCGGCGTTTGGGTCATGGTGTTCACAAAACGGTTATAAACGATGAACAGACGATCGATCTTGCCTTCGTCATATGCGTCCAACATTACCTTAACCGATCCGATCAGGCTGGCTAACTCAGGAGCATCACCCAGATGGGCTTTAGCTGCTACTACGTTGCCGCCAAAACTGTTGAAAAACAGGCCGGCTTTTGCACCAACGGCACAAAAATCTACTTCTACGCCTTTGTTTTTCCAGTCCTGTGCTTCTTTAGCGACGGTCTTGAACATGTTGTTGTTCAGGCCACCACATAAGCCACGGTCGGAAGACACCACGATATAACCAACACGCTTGATTTCGCGGTCTTGCATATAACGGTGACGATATTCAGGTGCAGCATTCGCCAGGTTGCCAATCACATCACGGATTTTATCCGCGTATGGACGGCTCGCTTGCATGCGCATCTGAGCGCGACGCATTTTACTTACGGCAACTTTTTCCATTGCTGAAGTAATTTTCTGCGTGCTTTGAACACTCGATATCTGCTCTTTAATCTCTTTTCCGACTGCCATAAGACTGTCCTACGTTTCTTAGTGAATCCAGCTGGCAAAGCTCACACTATGCCAGCACCGGACTTACCAGGTCTGAGTGCTCTTGAATTTCTCAATCAACTCTTTCAGACCGGCAGCGATTTCATTGTTGTAGTCGCCTTTAACATTGATCTGTGCCATCAGCTCGGAGTACTCGCTGTTTGCATAGCTCAACAGGGCGGCTTCAAACGCCTGAATCTTGTTCACTTCAACGTCTTCCAGGAAGCCTTCAGTAGCAGCAAAGATAGACAGACCCATTTCAGCGGTCTTCATCGGAGCGTACTGACCTTGCTTCATCAGCTCGGTTACTGCACGGCCGTGTTCCAGCTGCTTACGGGTTGCATCATCCAGGTCAGAAGCGAACTGAGCGAATGCTGCCAGTTCACGGTACTGAGCCAGAGCCAGACGGATACCACCGCCCAGTTTCTTGATGATCTTAGTCTGTGCTGCACCACCTACACGAGATACCGAAATACCGGCGTTCATTGCAGGACGGATACCTGAGTTGAACAGGCTGGTCTCCAGGAAGATCTGACCGTCAGTAATAGAGATCACGTTGGTCGGTACGAATGCAGATACGTCACCACCTTGAGTCTCAATGATCGGCAGAGCAGTCAGGGAACCGGTTTTACCTTCAACACCACTGACGCTCTTAACGTAGTCAGCGTTTACGCGACATGCGCGTTCCAGCAGACGGGAGTGCAGGTAGAAAACGTCACCAGGATAAGCTTCACGGCCAGGAGGACGCTTCAGCAACAGGGAAATCTGACGATATGCCCATGCTTGCTTAGTCAGATCGTCATAAACGATCAGAGCGTCTTCACCACGATCCAGGAAGTATTCACCCATCGCACAGCCAGCGTAAGGAGCCAGGAACTGCATAGCAGCAGGATCGGCAGCGCCAGCAGCAACGATGATGGTGTGATCCATCGCGCCGTGTTCTTCTAATTTACGTACTACGTTAGCAATGGTTGACTGCTTCTGGCCAACGGCTACGTAGATACACTTAACACCAGTACCTTTCTGGTTGATGATCGCATCGATGGCCATTGCAGACTTACCAGTCTGACGGTCACCAATGATCAGCTCACGCTGACCACGGCCGATTGGCACCATGGAGTCAACGGCTTTGTAACCAGTTTCCAGTGGCTGGTCTACGCCTTGACGTGCAATTACGCCAGGTGCAACACGCTCAACCGGAGCAGTAGTGTCAGTTTCGATCGGACCTTTACCGTCGATTGGGTTACCCAGAGTGTCGACTACACGACCCAACAGAGCTTCGCCAGTCGGTACTTCTAAGATACGACCAGTACATTTAGCGGTCTGACCTTCGGCCAGAGTTTTGTATTCACCCAGTACAACAGCACCTACAGAGTCACGCTCCAGGTTCATTGCCAGGCCGTATACGCCGCCTTCAAATTCAATCATTTCACCGTACATGGCGTCAGCCAGACCGTGAATACGAACGATACCGTCAGATACAGATACGACGGTGCCCTCGTTCTGGGCTTGTGAAGTCACATCGAGACTTTCGATGCGTTTTTTGATGACTTCACTGATCTCAGATGGATTCAGTTGCTGCATGCATCGTCCCTCAAACTAGGAGTTCATCGCTTCGGCTAACTTGGACAATTTGCCAGTTAGCGAGCCGTCAATTACCAGGTCACCGGCACGAATGATCGCACCACCGATGATGGACTCATCGATTTCGCTGCTCATACGTACTTCGCACTTCAGCTTGGCCTTTAAAGACTCAGCCAGCTTATTTTGTTGTGCGTCGGTCATTTCAAACGCGGTAGTTACTACAACGTCTACCGTGTTTTCCAGTTGTGCCTTCAGCTCTTCAAACAGAGCTGCAACTTCTGGCAACAGCGCCAGGCGCTTGTTGTCTGCCAGAATGGCTACCAGGTTTTTGGCTGCTTCATTCAGCTTGTCGCCACATACGTTTAATAACGCTTGCGCTTGCTGTTCAGCGGTCAGAGAAGGGTGCACCAGGATCTTTGCCAGATCAGCGTCAGCTGCGAAAGCAGCCAACACGCTCAGGTCCGCAGACCAGGCATCCAATGCATTTTTCTCTTGTGCTTCAGCAAACGCAGCTTTTGCGTATGGCCGAGCGAGAGTTGTTAATTCAGCCATGCCAAACCTCGCTTACAATTCGTCAGCCAGTTGATTCAGCAGCTCTTCGTGAGCGGCAGCGTCAACAGACTTAGCAAGGATTTTGGCGGCGCCTGCTACTGCTAACTCAGATACCTGAGCACGCAGTGCTTCTTTCGCGCGGTTTGCTTCCTGAGCAACTTCTGCCTGAGCAGCAGCTACCAGACGCTCACCTTCAGCGCGTGCCTGTTCTTTGGCTTCGTCAACGATTTGGTTAGCACGCTTGCTAGCCTGCTCGATGATTTCAGCAGCTTTCTCTTTGCTCTCACGTAACTGATCAGCCGCTTTTGACTGAGCCAATTCCAGATCGCGAGCAGCGCGGTTTGCTGCATCCAGACCATCGGCGATTTTCTTTTCACGTTCTGTCATGGCGCTGGTCAGTGGTGGCCAGACGTATTTCATGCAGAACCAGACAAAAATCGCGAACGCAATCAATTGACCAAGAATAGTCAGATTTAAGTTCACAGCGATTTACCTCTTACGAATTCGTTGGATTCGGTGAAGAACACGATCTCAGATCGTGCTCACCTTAAGCAGCAGGTGCTACAACGAAGATCAGGTACATCGCGATACCAACACCGATCATAGGCACGGCGTCTAACAGGCCAGCCATCAGGAAGGTTTTGGTTTGCAGCTGAGGACCCAGCTCTGGCTGACGTGCAGTACCTTCCAGCAGCTTACCGCCCAGCAGAGCGAAGCCGATACCAGTACCCAGTGCACCCAGGCCAATCATGATTGCAGCAGCAATGTATACGAGTTCCATATGAGACTCCTAAAGGTTTAGTTAAGTAGTTAAATTAAGGGTTAAAATCGTCTGTTAATTACGCTGTTAGTGGTCTTCGTGAGCCTGACTCAGATATACAATCGTCAGAACCATGAAGATGAACGCTTGCAGCGGAATCACCAGAATATGGAAGATTGCCCACGGCACGTTTAATACCCACTGAAGGTAAAACGGCAGCAACGCAATCAGAATAAATACAACCTCACCCGCGTACATGTTACCGAACAGTCGCAGTGCCAGAGACAAAGGTTTAGTCAGCAGACCCAGAACTTCCAGGAACAGGTTGAACGGGATAGCAATCGGGTGATTGAACGGTGTCAGAGACAGCTCTTTCGCGAAGCCACCTACACCTTTAACTTTGATGCTGTAGTAGATAATCAGCAGGAATACGCCCAGAGACAGGCCCAGCGTACCGTTTGGATCGGCAGTCGGAACAATCTTGAAGAAAGGCAGGCCAGCCGCGTGGGCGATACCCGGAATGATATCAACCGGAATCCACTTCAGCGAGTTCATCAGGAATACCCAAACGAAGATCGTCAGGGCTAACGGAGCAACCAGCGGGTTACGACCGTGGAAGGTTTCTTTAACGGTGTTATCGACAAACTCAACCACCGTCTCAACGGCATTCTGCAGCTTACCCGGCACACCAGAAGTTGCTGCTTTAGCTGCTTTAGAGAAGATCCATGCGAACAGGATACCCATCAGTAAAGACCAGCCAATGGAGTCAACGTGAACGGCCATAAAGCCCATATCCTGAGCTTCTTTACCGCTCAGTGCCATGGTCCAGGTGTCCTGAGTCAGCTCAGTTTGGGTGCCGTCCTTATCGGTACGAACATAACCTGCTGGCAACTTGCCGTAGGTCAGATTGGTTAAGTGGTGCGAGATATACTCTTGGGAGTTACCAGCCATTGTTCACTCTCAATTCCAAAGGTTTAAAAATTAGTTATTCGTGCTGAGGCTAAGTGCCCCAGCTGCACTGTCATAAACGCAATAAACAATGCAGGAACATTCAATGGCTCAACTCGCACAAATATCACGCCAAAACTCAGTGCGGTGAGCATAAATTTCCAGGCTTCTCCCTGGTATAACGACTGAACCACCCGGTCAGCCATACGGGCACCTGAGTAGCGGAATGCTCGCCAAACAAAATAAGCGCTTGGGACAGCACAAGTCAGGCCTCCCAATAACGCCGATTTGGCGGCTACATCGCTGTGTAACCAGGCCACCAATGCAGAAAACAGCGTTAACCCAAACTGTACAAGCATCACTTTGTACACGGATTGGCGAGGAAAAATCGATGACACACTAGCCTCGCACTGTTCAAAAAATCTGCAACGCCCAAATTTAAGGCGCCGTGATTATATTGGCTCACCCTTTGGGCATCAACCGAAACCATGAGTAAAGGCTCGATAATTCGTCGTATTTGCGTGATATGTGTCATTCACAGGGTGAATGGGCGGACAAAAGTGACGGAAATAGTGCATTATCTGTTACACATCGGCCTGCACGCTCTATCAATCTCTACCAAGCCAGTTGTTCGTAGAAACCCCTTTTTTTATTAAAAATTCCGGTACCCTATATGTATGCCGCCATCTCAGACAGCTAAAACACATTCGTCCACTCAACGCCTAACCAAATGGCGACGAGTGGATAACGCCACGAAGACATTTTCAATGATGCCCAATGGCTAATCTCATCTTTTTATTGAATGAAAAAAGGAGCCATCAGGCTCCTTTTTAACTTCTGCGATTCGGAGAATCACACTCACTGAATATGGCGCAGAATCCCATCCAGCTCATCCAGGTTGGTGTAGTTAATCACCAACTGACCTTTGCCTTTAGCGCTGTGTTTAATCGCCACTTTCGCACCTAAACGGTCACCCAATAAACGTTCCAGGCGCTGAATATCCGGATTGGCTTTGGCCTGCTCCGGATTCTTATCACCACCGTTTTGCAGGTTACGCACCAGCGCTTCGGTCTGTCGTACCGTTAACACGCGGGTTACGACCTGGGCGGCGGCCTCGGACTGCTGGCCACCGTGCAGACCCAGCAGGGCACGAGCGTGACCCATCTCAATATCACCATGTTCCAGCAGACGTTTCACATCGTCATTGAGATTCATCAGACGCAGTAAATTGGCAACGGTAGCGCGGTTTTTACCGACGGCTTCGGCCACCTCCATTTGAGTTAGCTCAAATTCGTGTTGCAGCCGATGAAGCGCGATGGCTTCTTCCATCGGATTCAGGTCTTCACGCTGAATGTTTTCGATCAGCGCCATCGCAATGGCAGCTTCATCCGGCACATCCCGTATCAACGCCGGAACCGATTCCATCTGCGCCAGCTGGCAGGCACGCCAGCGCCGCTCACCAGCAATGATTTCGAAACGTGGCGCTTCGGGAGTACCCGCAGCAATCGGACGAACTACGATTGGCTGCATCAGACCCTGAGCTTTGATAGAGGCTGCCAGTTCTTCCAGCGCTTCCGGCTGGATGTCTTTACGCGGCTGATATTGTCCCGGCTGAATCCACTCCACCGGAAGATGGCGTAACGCTCCATCTTTAACAGACCCTTCCGTGTCAGCCGCAATAGGCTCGGCTGTGTCGGCAGCTGCGGTAGTATCAGTGACCGGTTCAATCGCAACCTCAGCAGGCTCAACCGCCACGGCGGCTTTTGAGCTGGCCATCAGGGCATCCAGCCCACGTCCTAATCCGCGTTTCTTTTTAGACATTCTTCTATCTTTCTACACAATTATTTATTTCGGCGATTCATTTCGCCGGCCAGCGCCAGATACGCTACCGCACCGCGGGAAGTCTTATCGTAAATAAGAGCAGGTAACCCATGGCTTGGCGCTTCCGCCAGCCGCACATTACGCGGAATGACCGTGCCATAAACCTTGTCTCCGAAATGCTCGGTCAACTGCGCCGACACATCCTGGGTCAGGCTGTTGCGCGGGTCATACATAGTGCGCAGCAGTCCCTCAATCTCCAGCTTCGGATTCATACTTTCTTTCAATGATTCAACGGTTTGCAACAGAGCGCTCAGGCCTTCCAGCGCATAATATTCACATTGCATCGGAATCAATACACCCTGAGCGGCAACCAGCGCATTCAGAGTCAGCATATTTAATGAGGGTGGGCAGTCGATCAGGATGTAATCGTAGTCTGGACGAACCTCACCCAAAGCATCACGCAAACGGCTTTCTTTACGACTGACATCCATCAGCTCAACTTCGGCAGCCACCAGATCACCATTGCCCGGCAATAAATCGTAGCCTGCAGGTTCCGCCTTTTGCAAAGCAGCAGCCGTGCGGCAACCACCGGTTAATACGTCGTACAGGGATAATTCCAGATCGTGCTTATCGATGCCGGAACCCATGGTGGCATTACCCTGAGGGTCCAGATCCACCAACAAAACACGACGCTTAGTGGCGACCAGAGATGCAGCCAGATTCACCGCTGTGGTGGTTTTACCCACACCACCTTTCTGATTGGCAATCGCCAGAATTTTACTCACAGGAATCTTCCTTTATGCAGCGCACGTTATTTCGGCAGGATTCTTAACAGATGACGCTCGCCATCAACACCCGGCACTTCCAGCCTGAAGCTTTCCACCACCTTAAAATCGCTGTCGATAGCAGCGATCTCATCATCCGGATACTGACCCTTCATAGCCATAAAACAGCCGTCGTCGGCACGCAGATGCTGGCACCAATGGGTCATATCGTACAAGGATGCGAAGGCGCGGCTGACAATCATATCGAAAGGCTTTGGAGGATGATACGCCTCAACCCGATCGTTCACTATGGTGACATTGTCGAGGCCCAGGGCGGTTTTTGCCATAAACAGAAAGCGGGTTTTTTTGCCGTTACTGTCGAGCAGCATAAACTCCTTGTCCGGGTTCATGATCGCCAACACAATGCCGGGCAACCCAGGGCCGGTGCCGATATCTGCGATCAGACTGGCTTCCTGCACGTAGCGATTCACCACCAGACTATCGAGCAGATGCAGCGGTACCATTTGTTGTGGATCGCGAATGGCCGTCAGGTTGTACGCCTTATTCCACTTCATAAACAGCGCCAGATAATCACTGAGCTTATTCAGCTGCTCAGACGATAAATCGACGTTCATCGCCTGAGCGCCGCGGGCGATTTGCTCGGTCAGTTGTTCAATGGGCACGGTCATGGAAATGTCGCTCGCAAGCTGTCAACGAAAAGCCGCGCATCTTAGCATAAAAGCGTTCTGAACAGAGGATTTGCCAATGCAAAGCTGAGTGATTACGGATTATGCTGCAGGACGACGTGGTGAAACCCGATATCGCTCTGTTACCGCGCAAATCCTACAATTTAAAACCCGACTCATGGTGCAGAATCCCCTGAATCTGTGCTGCGCTATCCAGCGCTTGCTCCAGGGTCTGGCTTTGTGCTTCATGGAATAAACGTTTGGTTTCACGTAAACAACGAGCATCGTTGGTTGCCATCTGACGTGCCAGACCTAACGCATGACCCACCAGCTGATCGGGTTCGACCAGGCGCGAAACCAGGCCCATGGCCAAGGCCTCATCGGCAGAAAATGCACGGCCGGTTAACGCCATTTCCAGCGCTTTTTGCATCCCGATACGCCGCGGTAATAACCAGGCGCCACCGTCACCCGGAATAATGCCCAACTTGATAAAGCTTTCGGAGAATGTCGCCTGATTGCTGGCAATCGCGATGTCACACATACACACCAAATCGTTGCCTGCGCCAACGGCCGGACCATTTACAGCCGCAATCACCGGCACTTGCAGGCGGGCAAACGCCAACGGAATTCGCTGAATAAACTGCTTATAGTTTTTCTGCAGTTGTTCTGCATCGCCCTCAAACATACCCGTGCGGTTTTTCATGGCTTTGATATTGCCACCGCCGGAGAAGACATCGCCGGCACCAGTGAAGACAGCAACTTTCACACGGTCATCTGCATTCAGTTGATCAACCATGGTATCAAAGGCGTCGATCACGTCGGCATCGGAAATCGCGTTTTTAATCTCTGGGCGATTCAGCGTCATTAAGGCAATGCTGTTATTACCAGCATCGTCCTGAATCCGTTCAATGATTAAAGGGTCTGTCTGGTTATCCACCTGATGGTCAGTCATAGGCTAGCTCCTCAATATCTTTAAAGTGCGCCAGTGCCTGTGGGTTGGCTAATGCATCGGTGTTTTTCACCGGGTCGCCGTGCACCGCATTGCGCACCGCCAGTTCCACCAGCTTGCCAGAAATGGTACGGGGTAATTCCGGTACCGCGATTACCTTAGCCGGAACATGGCGTGGGGTGCAGTTGGCGCGAATCTGCTGACGTATTTTCTGACGCAAGTCGTCAGTCATAACGGTGTTTTGCAAACCCGATGCCAGCGCTTCCTTAGATAAAACAACAAACAACACAACACGTACGTCGTCCCGCCATTGCTGACCAATCGCGAGACTTTCTATCACTTCATCCAGCTTCTCGACCTGCCGATAAATCTCGGCGGTACCAATACGCACACCGCCGGGATTTAACACCGCATCGCTGCGACCATGAATAATCAAGCCACGGTGTGGGGTTACCTCTGCATAGTCTCCATGGGCCCAAACATTCTGAAATTGATCAAAATAAGCGCTGTGGTATTTCAGACCGTATGCGATTTCCGAGCAGTCATCATTCCAGAAACCCACCGGCATCGAAGGGAAGGCCTGAGCACACACCAGTTCGCCTTTTTCGCCTGCTTTGGCCTTGCCACCGTCGTCATTCCAGGTCTGAACATCCATTCCCAGCCCAAAACACTGTAGCTCACCGCGATAAACGGGTAACAGCGGGCTGCCCAGCGCAAAACAGGAAATAATATCGGTGCCGCCAGAGATTGAGCATAACGCCAGGTCCGCATGGCCATTACGTTCAACAGCTACATCACGATACACATAATCGAAACTTTCATGCGCCAGCGGTGAGCCGGTGGAGAGCAGTGTGCGAACTTTATGATGATGAGAGGCAGCAGGCTTAATGCCGGCTTTTTCCAGCGCACTGATGTATTTGGCACTGGTACCAAAAATCGTCATGCCTTCCTGCTCGGCAATATTCCACATCACCTCAGGGTTGGCCTCCCCGTCCTGATGAAACGGTGATCCATCAAACAATAATAACGTCGCCCCTGTGGATAAACCCGATACCAGCCAGTTCCACATCATCCAGCCACAGGTGGTGAAATAGAACAGCACGTCAGCCGGTTTTACGTCGGTGTGCAGCAGCAGTTCTTTTTTGTGCTGCAGCAAAGTACCGCCAGCACCGTGCACAATGCATTTCGGCACGCCGGTGGTACCGGAGCTGTACATAATATAAAGCGGGTGATCGAAGGGCAGGGCTTCGAAATCGATATCACTGGAATCGTTGTTTAAAAAATCATTCCAAATAATCGACTGCTCGGGCTGAGAAAATTCATTATCTAAACCAACGTAAGGCACCGAGATCAATTGTTCGGCATTCAGATTCAGTGATTCAGCAATAGCCGCAACCCGTTCACCACAATCGATCTTTTTACCGGCATATAAATAGCCCTGAGTTGCCAGCAATAACTTAGGTTTGATCTGACCAAAACGATCCAGCACCCCCTGGATACCAAAGTCCGGCGAGCACGATGAGAACACCGCTCCGATGCTGGTTGCGGCCAACATAGTAATTACGGTTTGTGGGCAGTTGGGCATAAACGCAGCAACGCGATCTCCGGCAACAACGCCCACTGCACGCATGGCATGAGCCGCTTTAGCGACCTGCAAATACAGTTCGGCGTAGCTGATCTCAACACGGGTATCAGGGTCTTCATTGCGGAAAACCAGAGCGGCTTTATTCGCCAGATCAGGATTGTTGGCGGGCGCCAGCAGGTTCTCAGCGAAGTTCAATTTTGCACCGTCAAACCAGCGCGCACCGGGCATGTTATCGCCGTTGGTTAATACGCGGTTATAAAGCGTCTGGGCTTCTATCTGAGCGTAATGCCACAACAGAGACCAAAAGGCTTCGCGCTGTTCAATACTCCATTGATGCAGGTCTGCGTAGCTGTTCAGGTTTAGGGAATATTCGCTGTTGGCCCGCTCGAGGAAGGCCAGCATATTCGACGCTTGTTGCCGCTGCGGGCTGGCTTGCCACAATAAATCCTGAGTCATGTTGTTTTACCCACTTGCGCTTTGTGCCGCGATGGCCAAGCCGGCCTTACTGCCATTCGGACGGTTTAATTGTTCACTGATCCAGGCACCGGTTTGTGCCAACGACTGTAGATCAACACCCGAGTCGTAACCCAGGCCGTTAAGCATATATACCACGTCCTCGGTGGCGACATTACCGGAGGCGGCTACTCCGGTCGCTGTGGCACCGGCATACGGGCAACCGCCCAAACCAGCAACCGAGCTATCCACGGTACGAATACCCAGTTCCAGTGCGGCGTAGATATTGGCCAGCGCCTGGCCATAGGTATCGTGGAAATGCACTGCCAGCTGCGACATCGGTACATGCATCGCCAGGGTACGAATCAGTTGTTGAGTTTTGGCTGGCGTGCCAACACCAATAGTGTCGCCGAGAGAAATTTCATAGCAGCCCATATCCAGCAAAGCTTGGGCAACATCGACCACTTTATTCACATCCACTTCACCCTGATACGGGCAGCCCATCACGGTGGAAACATAACCGCGCACCGGTAAACCAACGGTACGGGCGTGATCCAGCACTGGACGAATTCGCTCCAGACTCTGCTGAACCGTGCAATTAATATTCTTTTGCGTGAAGGCATCTGAAGCAGCGGTGAATACCGCCACTTCATCGGCGTTAGCGGCTAACGCGCCTTCTAACCCTTGTAGGTTGGGTGTCAGCGCTGCGTATTTCACCGCGTTGTTGCGCTTAGGACTGGCCTTCAGTTGTTGCAGCACCTGATCGCTGCCCGCCATTTGCGGCACCCATTTTGGTGAGACAAAACTGCCCGATTCGATGGTCGTTAAACCACAAGCGGCCAGACGTTCGATCAGCTCAACCTTGAGTTTGACCGACAGTTCCTGCTTTTCATTTTGCAGGCCATCGCGGGCGCCTACTTCGACGATTTTTATTTTTTCTTTTTTCATCACTAGCAAACCTTATCTAGGTTTTACGCCGAGTGTGGCAGCCATAAGACTTTTTTACCGCCGCGAAAAGGGTACATCCATGCACTGATTCGCGGTCGCAACATCCTGTTGCTGCTTTAAAAAAGCCTTATGACTGCCGCACTCTTTTCCTTTATCCGAAACACGTTTCCGGTTAGTCCAAGAATATTGGATGGTTCCGTGATTTTTCAGAGCCAGCAACAGGATGTTGCGTGTGCATAGAGATCACAGGGATGTGGCTTTCTATGCACCGGCTGAAAAATTACGGTGCCATGCAAAATTCGTCTATTCCTCACCCTGAAGAGCAATCAACTCAGCACCTTCAAACACCTGATCACCAGTGCCGTAGAACACCTGCTTAACCACGCCGTCTTCGGCTGCGCGAATGCTGTGCTCCATCTTCATCGCTTCCATAACCATCAGCACCTGACCGGCTTCCACCTGATCACCGGCTGTGACGTTGACTTCCAGCACCTGACCCGACATCGGAGCGGTTAAACCACCATGGTCGTCACCAGCACCTTCGCCCAACCAGACATGGCGGGCGTAACGCTTGGTCGCTTTTTCCAGCCAGACGATGGCTTCGTCATCGGTAATTTTGACGTTATGGCGTTGAATTTTGCCATCCAGCTCGTAGCTTAAAACGCCGCTATTCAGGCTCAGGCCGTTAACCCTGTATGACTGGTCTTCGATGTCGATCTGAAGCGAACCATCCGCTTGATGCTGAACCTTGGCGACACAGGAATCACCGCTGGCGGTATTCAAATAAACCGTTTTGCGAGCATTCAGATTCATTCTGAAATGATCATGGATATTCCAGGGATCAGAGGACGTCGCAACCCCGGATTTTGCCTCGTGCGCCAGCTCTGCCAGTGCGCCCAATAACCAGTCCGGATCCTGCTCGGCATCCAGCTCATGACGATCAATAAAATCGGTCGATAGATCTGCTGCGATAAAGCCCGGCTCTGCCATTAAACGCGCGAGAAAATCACGGTTGTTTTTAACCCCATCGATTTCCAATTCAGTTAACGCTTGCTGCATGCGAACAATGGCGGCATTGCGATCGGCACCCCACACAATCAGCTTAGCGATCATCGGATCGTAATACGGCGATACGGTATCACCTTCGATCACACCACTATCAACCCGAATAGAGGAAGTCCTGTCAAAGTTACAGGCGGCAGGCCAGCGTAAACGGCTTAAATCACCAATCGCTGGCAAGAAGCCATTGTCGGCATCCTCGGCGTAAATCCGCACTTCGATTGCGTGGCCATGAACGCGCAACTGGTCCTGAGTCACCGGAAGGGTCTCACCCGCAGCCACACGCAGCTGCCATTCCACCAGATCCTGGTCAGTGACCATTTCGGTAACCGGATGCTCAACCTGCAGACGGGTGTTCATCTCCATAAAGAAGAAATCACCACGGCTATCGAGCAGGAATTCCACGGTACCGGCGCCAACGTAATTAATCTTATGGGCGGCGGCGAGGGCGGCTTCACCCATGCGGCGACGTAAATCTTCGTCGTCATTAAAACCCGGAGCCGGTGCCTCCTCAATCACCTTCTGGTGACGACGTTGCACCGAACAATCACGTTCAAACAGGTAAACACCGTTGCCGTGTTTATCGCAGAATACCTGCACTTCCACGTGACGTGGCTTCAGCAGATATTTTTCAATCAGCAGACGGTCATCGCCAAAAGACGATAACCCCTCACGACGGGCACTGACGATGTTTTCCAACACGTCGGCGGCTTTGTCCACCACCCGCATACCTTTACCACCGCCACCCGCGCTGGCTTTTAACAGCACCGGAAAGCCAATGCGTTCGGCTTCAGCGCACAACAAATCATCAGACTGGTCTTCACCGTGGTAGCCAGGCACCAGCGGCACTGCGCTATCAGATAACAGGGCTTTGGCGCTGGCTTTGTCACCCATGGCTTCGATAGAAGATGCCGATGGGCCAATAAATTCGATAGCGTTTTCAGTACAGGCACGGGAAAACGCCGCGTTTTCACTCAGGAATCCATAGCCCGGATGAATTGCCTGGGCGCCGGTTTGTTTTGCCGCTGCAATCACATTATCGATTTGCAGATAGCTTTGGCTGGCGGCCGCCGGGCCAACACACACGGCTTCATCAGCGGCTAATACATGTTGCGCGTGACGATCGGCTTCGGAATACAACGCCACGGTGCGAATACCCATGGCTTTAGCAGTACGCATCACCCGCAGGGCAATTTCGCCGCGGTTAGCAATCAGGATCTTACTGAACATAGTCATGTTATTTATCTCCTGTTGCGCTGTTTGTTACGGAATAAGCTGCAGCACGCTTTTCAAAAAATGCGGTTAAGCCTTCCTGACCTTCATCACCCACACGTAAACGAGCAATCAGTTCCGAGGTGTAGGCTTTTAACTCATCATCGATGGCTTTATTACTGACCTCTCGAATCAGTTGCTTGGTAGCGGCGATGGCTTGCGGGCCGTTATTCAGCAGATTTCTGATCCAGCCAGCCGTCACATCAGAGAGCGTTTCACGTGAAACAATTTGATGTATCAATCCGATTTCATATGCCTTTTCGGCATTAATAAGTTCAGCCGTTAAGAAATAACGACGCGCCTGACGTGCGCCCATCGCCGCAATCACATACGGACTGATGGTTGCCGGACTCAGACCCAGTTTCACTTCACTCAGACAGAAACGGGCATCATCCGATGCCACTACCATATCGCAGCAGCTGATCAGACCCAGGGCACCACCAAAAGCAGCACCTTGAACTTCAGCAATCGTGGGTTTTGGGAAGGAGTTCAGTTCATCCAGCAGATCAGCCAGACGGCCAGAGTCGGCCTGGTTTTCTGCCAGCGACGCTTGTTTCTGTGACTTCATCCAGTTCAGGTCACCACCGGCGCAAAAGTGTTTACCTTCGCCCTGCAATACCAGAACCCGCACGGCATCATCTGCCGCCAGGCTGGCCAGTGCCTGACGTAATTCGGAAACAGTTTCGGCATTAAAAGCGTTATGAACCTGTGGACGGTTCAGAGTTAAGCGGGCGATTTTCCCTGCAATATGAACGGTAATATTTTCCATAGTTCCGTACCCTTACATCCGAAACACGCCAAACTGCGTGTCCTCAATCGGTTTATTCAGACAAGCGGATAACGCCAAACCCAACACCCGGCGGCTATCAGCCGGATCAATAATGCCGTCGTCCCACAGGCGTGCGGAGCTGTAATACGGATGACCTTGTTTTTCATACGTATCGCGTATCGGTTGTTTAAATGCCTCGGCTTCGGCGTCTTTCCATTCCACACCTTTCTTGGCGAGAGCGTCTTTTTTCACCTGAGCCAGAACACCGGCGGCCTGTTCGCCGCCCATCACCGAAATACGGGCGTTGGGCCACATAAACATAAAGTTCGGATCATAAGCACGGCCACACATGCCATAGTTACCGGCACCAAAAGAGCCACCAATCACCAAGGTTAATTTAGGCACTCTGGCACACGCGACAGCGGTAACCATTTTGGCGCCATGACGGGCGATACCTTCGGCTTCGTATTTTGATCCAACCATAAAACCGGTGATGTTTTGCAGGAAGATCAGCGGAATCTTGCGCTGCGCGCACAACTCAATAAAGTGCGCCCCTTTTTGGGCAGCCTCACTGAACAGGATGCCGTTGTTGGCAACAATGCCCACCGGCATGCCGTATAGCCGGGCAAACCCTGTCACCAGCGTGGTGCCGTATCGCGCCTTAAATTCATCAAATTCAGAACCATCGACTAAACGGGCAATGACTTCACGTACGTCATACGGGAGGCGGGTATCCTGAGGGATCAGGCCATACAACTCTTCCGCCGGATACCGTGGTTCTTTAGTTGGGGACTCAACACTTTCGCGCTGATCCACAGCCGTGTTCTCAAAAGAATAGGGCTTCTGCCAGTTGAGACGACCTACGGCGTTACGCGCCAGCTGCAAACCGTGGGCATCGTTTTCCGCCAGATGATCGGCAACACCAGATTTCGTGGTGTGTAATTCGCCGCCACCCAGTTCTTCGGCGGTGACTTCTTCACCGATTGCCATCTTCACCAGCGGTGGGCCCGCCAGAAAAATGGTGCCTTGCTCACGCACGATAATGGCTTCGTCCGCCATGGCTGGCACATAAGCACCACCAGCGGTACAGGAACCCATTACTACCGCAATTTGTGGAATGCCGCAGGCCGACATGTTGGCCTGGTTAAAGAAGATGCGTCCGAAGTGTTCGCGGTCCGGAAATACTTCTTCCTGACGCGGCAGATTAGCACCGCCAGAATCGACAAGATAAATACACGGCAGACGGTTCTGCTCCGCAATGGCCTGGGCGCGCAGGTGTTTTTTCACGGTCAGCGGGTAATAGCTACCGCCTTTTACCGTGGCGTCGTTAGCGACAATCATACATTCCACACCATTCACCCGACCGATTCCGGCAACCGCTCCGGCGGCAGGGACGTGCTCACCGTCGTACACTTCAAACGCGGCCATCTGGCCAATTTCCAGAAAAGCACTGCCCGGATCAAGCAACTGCTGAATGCGTTCGCGCACCGGCAGTTTGCCGCGGCTGATGTGACGTTGCATCGACGCTTCACCACCGCCCTCACGGATGGTGGCGAGTTTATCGCGCAGGTCATCAACCAGCGACTGCATATGGGCGTGGTTGGCCTCGTAGTCGGGTGAGTGTGTATCCAGACGCGTCTGAATGATTGGCATAACGCTTACCTCGTTCTCGCAGTACCGGAGTTATTTCAGTTCTTCAAACATTTCACGGCCGATCAACATACGGCGGATCTCCGACGTACCGGCACCAATTTCATACAGCTTGGCATCGCGTAATAAACGACCCGTCGGGAAATCATTGATATAGCCGTTTCCACCCAGTAGTTGAATCGCATCCAGCGCCATTTGCGTGGCTTTTTCAGCGGTATAGAGAATCACGCCAGCCGCGTCTTTGCGGGTGGTTTCACCACGGTCACAAGCTGCAGCAACGTTGTAGAGATAAGAACGTGAAGCGTTCATATTGGTGTACATATCCGCCAGCTTGCCCTGTACCAGCTGGAACTGACCCAGCGATTTACCAAACTGCTGACGATCAACAATGTAAGGTTTCACAATATCCATACAGGCCATCATGATGCCGGTCGGGCCACCCGACAGCACCACACGCTCGTAATCCAGGCCACTCATCAGCACCTTCACACCCTGATTTAAACCACCGAGGATATTTTCTTCTGGTACTGCACAGTCTTCGAAAATCAGTTCACAGGTATTGGAGCCGCGCATACCGAGCTTGTCGAGGTGGGTGCCACGGCTGAACCCTTTAAAGTCGCGCTCAACAATAAACGCGGTAATACCGTGAGGGCCTTTTTCACTGTCGGTTTTGGCGTAGATCACATAAGTGTTGGCGTCCGGACCATTGGTAATCCACATCTTGCTGCCATTCAGAATGTACCTATCACCTTGTTTATCAGCGCGCAGCTTCATGCTAACCACATCAGAGCCGGCGTTTGGTTCACTCATTGCCAACGCACCAATGTGTTCACCGGATATCAGTTTTGGCAAGTACCTGGTCTTTTGCTCAGCGCTGCCGTTACGCGAAATCTGGTTTACGCACAGGTTTGAGTGGGCACCATAAGACAGGCCAACGGAGGCGGAAGCACGGGAAATTTCTTCCATCGCGACGACATGGGCCAGATAACCCATGTTGGCGCCGCCGTATTCTTCTTCTGCGGTGATACCCAGCAAACCCTGGTCACCAAAGCGCTTCCACATCTCATTTGGGAACCGGTTTTCCTTATCCACCTCAGCCGCAATGGGCGCCAGCTCGCTCTGAACGAAGCCGTTGACCTGGTCGCGCAACATGTCGATGGTTTCGCCTAAGCCGAAATTTAAATCGCTCATAGTCAAACTCCTGTTGGGTTAGCCCAAGTTTAAATTGTGATTTTTGTTTTTATTTTTCCCGCCGCGCTTATTCACGAGGCGGTTGATCAGGTGACAACGCAGCTAGTTTCAGGAAAGCGCTTCTCGTGCTTTCAGCTCCGCATCGTCCAAATCTTCCATCATGCGCTCGATATCATGTAACTGCTGACGCAAATGCGCACGACGGTCTTCAATCACCGCCAGCAGCTTTTCCAACTGCGGCCGGTTGGCATCGGGCGTTTCACCCGGGGCGTACATTTCAATCAGCTCTCGACTCTGGGCCAGCGACAAACCTAAACGTTTACCACGCAGAATCAGCTTGAGAGTTACCCGATCCTGGGGGGAATAAATCCGCGTCTGACCTTCACGTCGCGGCTGCAACATACCCTCAGCTTCGTAAAAACGAATGGTGCGGGTGGTGATATCAAACTCATCCGCTAAATCGCGGATGCTGTAGGTCTGGCTCATAGGTTTCTCTGGATAAGGTAATACAACCTAAAGATTACCTTTACGTTAACGTAAACATTAAGCGAAAGAAAGGGATGAGAACAGCACGAGAAACCGATAAAAAAGAGCGCGATGACAGAACTTCAGATGGCGCTTCCGCAAACGGGTCAGCGCTATCTTTCAGGCCGCTTTCGCCTGAGGGGCGCTGGCCATGTGGGATTGCCGAAGCTGGTTATCAGCTCGCGCCGATCGCAGAAAGATCAGCGCAAACAACAGAGCAATCATCTCCAGTAGCCAGGATTCGAAGGTATGACTGACTGGCAGACCCAGTGCCGGAATCATCCAGCCAATCAGAGACGTCAAAGGCATTAATAAACACAGAGAACCACACACAATCTTCAGTGTTTGTGCCAGCTGCTCGTTCGTGCGCCAGAATGCAAAGCCGACACATGCAAAGAACATCAGATAATAACTCCAGACATATAAGGCATTAATATCGCCATACGCAGAGAACCAGCGCCCTAACAACATGGAAAAAGCAATGCCTGCAATACAGCCATGGCTGACACCCAGCGTCAGTGCCGTCATATTACGCAGGATTTTCTCTGAATAGTTTTTTTGCTGACGGCGTTTTTCCAGCCATAACAAGTTGCCGCTGTAAAACAGGTAAGCACCGGCCAAACCCAATAGGAAATACACCCAACGCGTCCAATCACCGCCGTAACTGCCAAAATGTAAAGCAAAGAAGCTACTGACGACGCGGCCCCAAATACTGTCCGGTCCTGTAGGGCTGGTGTTGTAACCAACTGCTAACGTGAACGGATGAACAACCAGAAAATCGCCCTGTGGATTGACCATCAGACGATCGGGATTCTGCATCGCCATTCGTGCCATTGGCTGGGTGGTGTCCAAACCAAGCAGTTCAATACTTTGCAGCTGATAGTCCGGCAGTTCACGCTGGCCCAAATCAATAAACTGCTGCAGTGATGGCAGCTGCGACAACTGATACACCTCAGCATCAGGTGACTGGCGCTCAAAAAGTGGTTGGTCGTCATACACTGCCATCAACCCGCCATAAAACAGGTCGTGAAAAGCAAACACCACCACAGTCAACGCAATAATAATATGAAAGGGTAAACTGGCGACTCCGACCAGATTATGCGTATCCAGCAAGTAACGAAAACGTCCTCTTTTTTGCCGCAGAGCAAAAAAGCTTCGCACCAGCGTTGGTAACAGAAAGATCACACCAGAAATCAACGCCAGAAAATACGCTATGGCGGCAATCCCCAAAACATAAACACCCAAATAGGTATGACCCATTTCCCCAGCAATGCCAGCGGTACGATGCAATTCATCGATCAGCTTTGATAACTGATTCTTTTCTGACTGATGCAATAGCAGGTTGTCGCCATCAAGACTGGCATAACGCTTTAGAACCGTTTGCCCCAATTCTGAATCCGCTGTATCCCAGCTCATCGGTGGCTGCGAACCATCCAAGGTCAATACGAACCCCTTGGCCGCCGTCACATCTTTGGCCACAACCCGCTGAATCAGGTGGTCGGTTTTAACCGACGAGAGAACGGGCCAGTGGTCAGTTACTTGCTGCGTTCCCATGTCAGCCCAACGCTGAATGCTGCCCTGAAACATAGTTAAAGCACCCGCAAAAAACCCAATAAACAGCAGCAGTCCGGTCGTTATGCCAGTCCAGGTGTGCAGAGCCTGATAGGTGCGAACAATATCACTGCGAATCTTCACCCCCTGACTCCTTTAAGCCCAGACTCTGAGAACTGCGAACAGCCCCCAGCAAACAAGATTGGCCAGACCCAGCGTCAGTGCAGCACTTCGCCAGCTGATAAACAGATAGCTGAAGCTGAATACCGTCAACCAGATCGGTGTAATCATCCACATATTAAACTGCACCTTTACCCCGGCCCTCAGACCACCGGGGCCATACCAGGCAAACAATGCAATCAGGCCATAAGCCAATAGCAAGCTGCCGATTAAACCAATCAGGGTTTTCTGCCACCAGTGTGGCTGAATGCGTGGTTTATCCATGGTTTTTCCCTATGGCAGTTGACGCCAGAAATGCTAGCCAGGGGAGCAATATCGCCTGCAGCATTAATTGCATTAGCCAGAAAACCAAACTCGCAGATGTCATATCGATAACCGAAATCGACATCAGCGAGATCGCCAACAGTAAATATCCCAACCACCGCCATGACAATGACAGAGGCTTCGATAACAACTTCTGATGCTTATTGGTCAGATACAGAATCAAAATACTTAACGTTGTCGTGATGATACTCATGGATTTTGGTTCGCTGAAAAGATAGCCAATGATAATGATTTGCAATGAGGTCCAGGTACGGCAAAAATACACCCCAGCTACGGTAAAAATATCAATCTGCCAGTTGTGCCGATTTTTTATCTCATAGCCATCCGATTTCAGTCAGAACAGTCCGAAAACCAAGTATGAAGCCAACGCAAAACCTCTCTCGCCTTACCGATCCTTTGCCCGGAATGAAGGGCCATGTGATGCTGCATCAACTCCGCGAAGGCCTCATGCTGAAATACGAAGACCTGACCATCAGTCAGGCACAAAACTTCAGTATGTCGTTTGAGCCAGGTATCAGAATCGTCTTTGCATTAGATGGCGCTACTCATATCCGTATTGGTCGCAAAGAGATTAATTTTGCCAGTGACCGGCCATTTTCTGCGGCGATTTTTCCCGTGTTGGAAAACTCTCTCGGATACAAACGGTTTGACCAGGAATATAAGCGCGAACTGGTGCTAATACTGAGTCAGGGGTGGCTTGCGGAATCTTTTCCGGAACAGGATCTCGCGAGTATTGCCACCATTATGGAGGATCATTTACGGCCTTTTTACTTCTCCATTACGCCGCTGATCCACCAACATTTATTGCGCCTGTGTTGTGACGAATACGAGTCATTAAAACCACTGCAACAAGAAGTTCTGTGTCTCACTCTGATTCAGGAAACTCTGCAATTAGTGATGCCAACAAAGCAGCAAAACAGCAATGAACGGCTGACCCAGGTCGCCGACAAAGTGGATTTGCTGCTGCAGCAGGACGATAGCCAACAGCTGTCTATTAAACAAATTGCCCATCAGTGCCACAGCAACCCTTCGACGATTCAGCGCATATTTAAACAACGCCATGGAATCACACTCGGTGCTTATCGCCGCCGGCTGCAGCTGGAACAAGGCCATCAAGCTCTGAAAGCAGGTGCCAGTGTTATCGAAGCCGCGCAAATAGCGGGCTACAGCCATTTGCAGAGCTTTAGTGATGCTTTTCGGGACGAGTTTGGCTGCCTGCCCAAAGCGGTAAAAAGGGCTGTTTCGAAGGAGAATAAGTAGTTTCACGCTCCCGCACAAATGGTAATAGTTCTCATTTAACTTGCAAATATCTCTGTGCTAACGTCGCCGCCTCATTTTTAGCCAGACCGTTAACTCAGCAAATTAAAGCGAGGTGTTATGAATTACCAACCCCTGAAGCGCAACCTGTTATTGATTGCTATTGCCACAGCCGGAACCTCACAAGTTCAGGCTGAAGCGAATAATCAAATTACGCTGGATAATATCACCGTTGTCGGTGAGAAAACTGAGCGCACATTAAAAGACACTACGTCGTCAGTATCTGTTATTGGCGAAGAAGAACTCAGCAGCATGGAACACATCAGTGTCAGCAGCGCTATTGCCGAGGTGCCAAACGTTGTGGTGCTATCGGGCTCCAAACCTAACATCCGGGGTGTATCCGGTAATGGTTCCGCCACCGGCTTTAACTCCTTCACAGGGGGGGCCAAGGCGCGTGTTTCGCGGCTGGTCGATGGTGTTGCCGAACCTTTTGTTGCCGACCTGACCGGCGATACCGGTTTGTGGGATGTTGAACAAATTGAAGTGTTCCGCGGACCGCAATCAACGAACAATGGACGCAGCAGTATTGGTGGCAGTGTCTACATCAAAACTAACGACCCCACCTTCGACTGGGAAGGCAAGGCTCGTCTAGGTGTACGCAATCAGGATCAGTTAATCGATACTTCCGTTGTTGCATCCGGACCGATTATTGCCGATCAGCTGGCATTTCGTTTAGCAGCACAGCGTCTTGATGGCGATACCTACAACGATGGTGCCGAGTTCGATACACACACTTCCCGCTTTGACCTGAACGAGCTTAAAAACCAGACACTGCGCGGCAAGTTGCTGTTGCAACCCGATGCAATCAGCGGTTTTTCTGCGCTATTGAGCCACACCAGCACAGAAGAAGAAGGAGATGCCGGGCGTGAATACTTTATCGAAGATGACCTTTGGAACAAGTATGTTCCTCTGACTCAGCGCTACATGGATACCGAGTCAGACACCACCAGCCTGAAGCTGGATTACAGCATTAATGATCATACTTCGATCGATTTATTAGCGGCCAAAACCGACTTCAGCTGGGGCTTCAAAGAGTATAACGCCAGTCAGGCCAGCCAATCTGATGTCATCATGGAGCAGGACAACACCAGCATTGACAGCAAAATCCGTTATTACAACCCGGAAAGCATGGTGAACGGATTTATCGGACTTGCCTACTCCAAGCAAGAGCAAGAGTTCAGCAGCGCCGGCGCATTCAATTACAACGGTGATGACGAATCATCCTCTGCTGCGTTGTATTCCGAGATCAGCTTAGCGGCGACTGACAAGATTGAAATCACCGTTGGTGCTCGCCGCGAGCAGGATAAGCAAGAGCGGGTGTTCAGCATGAATGGCCAAACTGCCAAGCTGGATCGTGATAAGTCTATTATCCTGCCGAAACTGGTATTGCAGTACGAGGTCAGCACTGACACGGTAATCGCCCTCAGCAGTCGCAAAGGCTACAACCAGGGTGGTGGCGCTCTCGATTACCGTGCTGGCGAATATTACTACTTTGATGAAGAAAGCGTGATTGCACATGAAATCAGCAGCCGCAGTAGTCTGTTAGAGGGCAACCTGAATGTTCGAGCCAACCTGTTTTACAATAAATACGATGGCTACCAGGCAACCAATAGTCTGCGTCGTATTGCCAACGTAAACGAAGCAAAAACCTACGGTCTGGAGTTGGAAGCCAACTACCTGGTGAATGCCAACCTGCAACTGCGCAGCGGTGTTGGCCTGTTAGAAACCAAGATCGAGGATGCTGGCGATGAATATCCTGAGGTGGATGGTAATCGCCTTGATTCCGCTCCGGGCTTCAGTGCCAATATTGGTGCGCAATACTGGCTCACCCATGATCTGGATATCGATTTGTCTGCTCGTTACGTCGGTGAGTACTTCGGTGACATCAGCAACAGCAAAGAACGCACAGCCGGGGATTTTGTGATCGCCGGTCTCAAGCTTAATTACGACATCAATAATTGGCTGATCAGCGCTTTTGTCAGCAACTTGGCAAATAAAGAAGCGCGCACATCGCGTCAGCCAGCCAACCCGGCTCGCAATGACCCGGCTTACGCTTCGGTGATTGATCCACGTACTGTGGGTGCGTCAGTGACTTACAGTTTCTGATACAAATAAAAACGGCCGGGTTAACCGGCCGTTTTACATCAGATAAGAATTCTAGCGCTTAAGCAGTCATCTGATTGGCTAACTTGCGTTTCTTCAGGTGAATCAGAATCTGGCTGATCGCCGCCGGTGTAACACCGGAAATACGCGAAGCAACACCCAGAGTTTCTGGCTGCACCGTTTGCAGCTTCTGTTTTACTTCGTTGGATAAACCACCAATGGCGTCGTATTCCAGATCGGTCGGCAACTTGGTGTTTTCGTAACGACGCAGTTGTTCGATTTCTTCCAGCTGACGGGCGATATAGCCGTCATATTTAGCCTGGATTTCCACCTGTTCAGCCACCTGAACATCAGCTACGGATTCGCCTTTCAGATTGGCGACCTGTGAATAATTCAGACCCGGGCGCTTTAACAGATCGTGCAGATTATATTCACGGGCAATGGCCGCTTCGCCCATGTCTTCGAGTGTTTTCGCCTCGTCTGTACCAGCCTGAACCCAGGTGGTTTTAAGACGTTCGGCTTCGCGCTCGATGCCTTCTTTTTTGGCTGAAAAGGCGGCCCAGCGCGCATCGTCCACCAGTCCTAAATTACGACCCACTTCGGTCAGACGTAAGTCAGCGTTGTCCTCTCGCAACACCAGACGATACTCCGCTCGGCTGGTGAACATGCGGTATGGCTCCTTGGTGCCCATCGTGATCAGATCGTCGACCAGAACACCAATGTAAGATTGATCTCGACGGGGAATCCAAGCGTCTTTTTCCAGCGCTCGTAATGCCGCGTTAGTACCAGCCAACAGACCCTGGGCACCGGCTTCTTCATAACCAGTGGTGCCGTTGATCTGGCCAGCGAAGAACAGGTTGTTTACAAACTTGGTTTCCAGGCTGTGCTTCAGATCCTGCGGATTAAAATAATCGTACTCAATGGCGTAACCCGGACGAGTAATATGCGCGTTTTCGAAGCCTTTCATGCTGTGGATAAGATCCAGTTGCACATCAAATGGCAGCGAGGTGGAAATACCGTTGGGGTATAGCTCGTTGCTGTTGAGACCCTCTGGCTCAACAAAGATCTGATGGCTGTCTTTATCGGCGAAACGCATCACCTTATCTTCAATCGATGGGCAATAACGCGGACCCACGCCTTCGATCACACCGGCGTACATGGGTGAACGATCAAGATTGTTACGAATAATGTCGTGGGTCTGCTCATTGGTGTGCGTGATATAGCAACTCACTTGCTCCGGGTGCTCTTCCACAGAACCCATAAAGGACATCACGGGCAGCGGCGTATCACCCGGTTGTTCCTGCATCACGGAAAAATCGACACTGCGGCGATCGATACGTGCCGGTGTACCGGTTTTCAGACGACCGACGTTAAAGGGCATCTCACGCAGACGCTCAGCCAGAGCTATTGACGGTGGATCACCAGCACGACCACCTTTGTGGTTTTCCATACCGATGTGGATCAGTCCGCCCAGGAACGTCCCGGCGGTCAACACCACCGTGGTGGCGTGAATGCGCATATTCGTATTGGTCACCACACCACAAGCGGTCGAGCCGACGCCATCGCCCTGAACAATTAAGTCGTCACAAGAAGCCTGAAAGATATCCAGATTATCCTGATTCTCAACGATGGTACGAATGGCGGTGCGGTATAAGGCACGGTCAGCCTGGGCACGAGTCGCACGGACTGCTGGACCTTTGCGGCTGTTTAAAGTACGAAACTGAATACCAGCCTGATCAGTAGCGCGCGCCATCGCGCCGCCCAGAGCATCAATCTCTTTCACCAGGTGGCTTTTACCAATACCACCAATCGCCGGGTTGCAAGACATCACGCCCACAGTATCGGTATTGTGGGTTAATAATAGCGTCTTACAGCCTGTACGGGCTGCTGCTAAAGCTGCCTCTGTACCTGCGTGTCCGCCACCAACCACAATCACATCGTACCGAACCGGATAATCCACAACTCACCTCAAATCTTATTGTTTGCACTCAGCATTCTGCAGTTTCAGCACCAGCTGAGCGAAAAGGGCGCGCATTATATCAGGAGTCCAATCAATAGGGCATAGCATTGAACAATTTTTAACCATCAAACTTATACACGTTATCCACACCGGGTTTTTATCTGTGCTTATTTTTCCCCACAGATTGTTTCTATTCTTAACTTATATATAAAAAACATGGACTTAGATTGTTTATAAGTCTGTATACAATTGTAGATAAGTTGCTATCCCCAACGCAAAGCATCACGTTATTCATAAAAAAACCCAGGCTTTGCCCGGGTTTTACGCTGAAAAAACACAAGGTTTTCCACAAATTTAACGATCCGTTTACGTCGTTGGGGTTGGTGCCGGGGTCTCACCCCCATCGGTCGGCGTATCACTGCTGTCATCGGAACCCGAAGACGGTGCAGTAAATTGCATAAATAACTGGTCGTCGCCTTTTTTCAGGTAAAACTCCAGCTCTTCATCTTTATTAACGGCGGCATATCCCGTCGCCGCAGTGGTATTAAAGCCTTTGCAATTTTTGCGCTCACGCAGTGCCACCCGATAGAGGGCGAAATCTTTATCAATAATGGTGATATCACCACTGAAAGTACAACCACCTCCGCTGTCACCCAGGGCAATGCCTTCAAATACTGATTTATTAGTAGCTTGCTGTATGTATAACTCAAAGCCAGTGGCGGTCCACTTTCCCTGCAACGACGAGAGCGATGAATTGTTGGGCCAGGTACCGTCATTAGTCAGCAGAACAGTACCATTTTGCTGCGAGCTACCAGCACCACTGCTGAAATCTCCCACCAGAGTGTCCGATTTTGCTGCAACGGTAGTGAGTAGCGGCGACATTTCGTAATCCACCGCGCTGCCACCCTCAGCGACAAATTGTTTGGCCGCCGTATCTTCTTCAGAAAAAGCGCGGCCGGCTAAGGTGAATTTGCCTTCCAGTGTGTTTGCGTCAAACGTCACGGTACCGGCGAAGCCGTTTTTTTCGTCGAAGCCATACACGTCACCATTAAAAATCAGAAATCTTACCGCTCCTGCCTGATTAAACTGACCCGACCAGAAGCCGTTCAGGTCCTGAGTTTGGGAACTGATATTTTCGCCATCCTGATTGGTGACTGAATCTTTCTCATCATCTTCCGAAATGCAGGCGCTCAGCAATACAACAACGAATAGGGTTAGGTATTTCACAGAAACTCCACTAAAAACATTACTCTCTAAAGATAGCTATCGGCCGTATTTTTGCTGGCGTTAGAAGCAAATTCATAACAACCGCCACTGTCATTCTCATCAGGTTTCACCGGGTGTAATCTACCCTGAGCGGTGCATACGGATTGATTGTTATCATCTGCCGGCCAGACTGAGCAAAACTGACAAGTGGTTCCGTGTTCACAAACGCCATCTGAGCAAGCCGTGAAAGAGTGAGACTGTCTCGCTACAACCTGTGCCAGATGTTCATTCAGTACTAAGGTATTTAAACAACGTTAACCAGTGGACAGAAACCATGAGCAGCCGCGCCCAACAGATCAGTCGTAATATGGAAATCCCGGGTCGTAAGATGCATTTCGAATTCGATCTGAAACAACTGCCACGCTACTGGTACGACAACAACGCCTTTAAAAGTACCTATATGAATGCGCTGTCTTGCCTGTTTCCGGAGGGTGAGCGGATGTTTATCGATGCGGTGCGTGATAACAAAGATAAGGTCTCCGATCCGAAATTACTTGAGCAGATCAAAGGGTTTATCAAACAGGAAGCGATTCACGGCCACGAGCATCACCTGTTTAACGAATACCTCGATAGTATGGGTTACCCGGCGTCAAAAATTGAAGCATTTGAAAAGAAAGAAAAGCGCCTGATGCGGAAGTGGGTTCCTGCCATTGATCGTTTGGCCCTGACCTGCGCAGTTGAGCACTTTACAGCGATCATGGCGCATGACCTGCTGCAGCACCCGGAACGCTCAGACGGTGTGGATGAAAACTTTAAACAGCTGTGGCGCTGGCATGCGATTGAAGAAACCGAGCACAAAGCGGTTGCCTTTGATGTTTATCTGGCCGTTGGTGGTGGCTATTTACGTCGTATGTTAGCTATGGTCGTGGTGACCATTATGTTCTGCCTGCGCGCCAGCATCGTCCAGGGGATATTTTTATGGAAAGACGGAAAACTGTTCTCACCATCAACCTGGATTGATGGCTTTAAATTTTACTTTGGCAAAGACGGACTCACCCGCAGTATTTTTAAGAACTATCTTGACTACTATCGTACCGATTTCCATCCATGGGATCACGATAACCGCGAATACCTGGAAAGCTGGATTGAAGAAGCCCAGTCCTACAAAGCGGTTTAATGTTCTCTCAGAAATAATCATCGGAACGAATCAAAACGGGGCTGAGTGCCCCGTTTTTACTGCATATCGGAGTAGTTTCAGCAGTGGGTTATTTACCGATACAGAAGCTACCGAAGATCTCGCCCAACAAATCGTCCGCGGTGAATTCACCCGTGATTTCATTCAGTGCGTGTTGCGCCATACGCAGGTCTTCCGCCAGTAATTCACCTGCGGCCATACCTTCCAACTGCTGACGACCAAAATCCAACGCTTCCTGAGCACGATTCAGCGCATCAATATGACGACGACGAGCCAGGAAGCCACCTTCTGAAGCGGCTTCAAAACCCATCACATCTTTCAGGTGTTGTCTCAGGTCATCAACGCCCTGATTATGTTTGGCTGACAGTGTGATTGTCGCGAAATTCCCCGTTGTGGATAACCCCATGCTTTCTTCTGAAATATCCGCCTTATTACGGATCACGGTGAGGCGACCAGACGCCAGCAAAGAATCGGTTTCAGAGGCCAATCCTTGCTCATCGTAGAGAGCATGTAACAGGGCTTCCGGGTCCGTTTCAGTGGTGGTCGAATCGATCATCAGCAACACCCGATCAGCCTGCTCGATTTCCGCCCAGGCACGCTGAATTCCGATACGTTCCACTTCGTCCGGTGCATCGCGCAAACCCGCGGTATCTATGATGTGCAGCGGCATGCCGTCGATGTGAATATGCTCCTTGAGGACATCACGGGTGGTACCGGCAATATCAGTGACAATCGCTCGTTCCTGACCCGCTAAGGCGTTGAGTAGTGAGGACTTACCAGCGTTCGGGCGCCCGGCAATCACAACGTTCATTCCTTCGCGCAATAATGCCCCTTGATTAGCCTCCTGCAGTACGGATTTTAATTCACCGTCGACTGTGGATAACATCGTGGAAACTTTACCATCGGAGAGGAAATCAATCTCCTCTTCCGGAAAGTCGATGGCTGCCTCAACATACATACGCAAATGGATTAACTGATCAAGCAGGCTGTGTACTTTTTTCGAGAATTCACCCTGCATCGAACGCAGCGCGCAACGGGCGGCTTGCTCAGACGCTGAATCAATCAGATCAGCAATGGCTTCGGCCTGGGCAAGATCCATTTTGTCATTGAGGAAGGCGCGCTCAGAGAACTCACCGGGACGCGCCAGACGACAACCCAGCGCCACGACTTCTTTTAAAAGCAAATCCAGTACCACAGGGCCACCGTGACCCTGAAGCTCAAGCACATCCTCACCGGTAAACGAGTTCGGATTGGGAAAATACAAGGCGATACCTTCATCCAGCACCGTACCATCAGCCGCGGTAAATGAGCCATAGTGGGCATACCGTGGCTTAGGCGGGAAGCCGAGGATCTTTTCCGCCACCGTTAGTGCTAGCTCACCGGATACACGAATAATACCCACACCTCCACGCCCGGGAGCGGTAGCAACAGCGGTGATGGTGTCCTGGTGAATGGCATGTTCTGACATAAAAATTCGCTTTAAGTGTGCTGGTTTTGTCTGAATGACCCTCTATCGCAGAGAGGCGATAACCGGGCTTACATGGACGTATTAACAGCGTGCCGAGGGTCGGGTGAATGGCTAGGCACTCTACTATTGAGGTGCTTGTTCTGCAAAAGAAAAACCCCAGCAGGTTAGTTCAGCACACAACACGCCTGACAGACTTCCCTGTAGGCTTTCAAATAGCGTCCGTGCTATTTAATGTCGTGCAGCTAAAACACCCTGCTGGGGTTCTTCAGAGCTTGAGCAGATTTAGCTGTTCTCAATCTGCTTGGTGATCACATACTGTTGTGCAATCGACAGAATGTTGTTCACGACCCAGTACAGTACCAGACCAGCCGGGAACCACAGGAAGAACACAGTGAAGATAATAGGCATAAACTGCATCACACGCGCCTGCATTGGGTCTGGCGGTGTTGGGTTCAGCTTCATCTGAATAAACATAGAAGCACCCATGATCAGTGGCAGAATGAAGTATGGGTCCATGACCGACATATCTTCAATCCACAGGAAGAACGGCGCCTGACGCAGTTCTACCGATTCCATCAGCACCCAGTACAGGGCGATGAATACCGGCATCTGAACCAGAATGGGTAAACAGCCACCCAGTGGGTTGATCTTCTCTTTCTTGTACAGAGCCATCATTTCCTGGCCCAGCTTCTCACGGTTATCACCGTACTTCTCTTTGATCTCCTGCATCTTCGGCGCCACTTTACGCATGTTCGCCATTGAGCGGTAAGACGCAGCGGACAGCTTGAAGAACGCCAGCTTAATCAGGATGGTCAGAATAATAATGGCTACACCCCAGTTACCAACACCACCGCCTAAATCGATATCAAACCAGCCAAAAACGCTGATCTCACCAGACTGAATAAAGTTGAGAACTGAAAACAATGGCTTAGCTACCCACCATAACCAGCCATAGTCGATGGTCAGATCCAGATATTCAGCGATTTCTGCCAGGTGTTTCTGGTCTTTAGGACCAACATATAAAGAAGCACCCACTTCTCCAACAGATCCCGGAGCTACCGTGGTTGGCGCATCGTAGAAACCAAAGACGTTGCTACCTTTAACCGAACGGCCGTTGTAGGTATGTGGCTGATCCTGAGCCGGAATCCAGGCTGCCAGGAAGTAGTGCTGTAACATCGCTGCCCAACCACCTTGCTGAACTGACTTGTATGGCGCTTCAGTCAGATCGTCGAAACCGATTTTTTCGTAACGGTTTTCTTTGGTGGTCAGTGCCGCACCCAGGTAAGACTGCATACCCATGCTGTTTCCGGCAGACGGATCAGCCGAGTTATCACGTTTCAGCTGAGCATAAAACACGCCTTGCCAATTCTGATCAGAGGTGTTGTTGATACGGTAAGTGACATCGATCAGGTAATCGCCACGCCGGAAGGTAAAAATTTTCTCTACCGCCCCTTTGTCGGTTGCTGTACTCAGAACAACGGTCAACTCGGTAGCATCAGCACCCATCTCGTAATTGGTTTCTGCAACACTGTACAGTGCAGGACCTTTAGCATCGACGCCGTCTTTACCCAATAAACCACTTTGGGCGACATAAGTGCGACGGTTGTTTTCTTCCATCAGAACAAAAGGCACATCCTTTTGCTCGTTAGAAGCCGGATACGCTGGCAGCAGCACCTGCACCACTTCACCACCACGAGGATCAATAGTTACCTGCAACACATCGGTCTTGACCTGAACCAGCTGACCATCAGCTTTAGCCACATCAATTTGTTGTGGCACGACCTCTGGTGCATCCACCTGAGGGACATCAGCACCAGCTTCGACATTGGCTGCAGTGACTGCTTCAACCGGAACAGGGGCGTCCTGAGCGTCAGAGACCACCGCAATTGGCGCATTAACCTGAGTGTTCTGACCATAGTCATCATTCCAGGCAAGAATTAAAAAGTAAGTACTTATGGCTAAGCCAATAAATATAACCGTACGGCGGATATCCATGATCAGGCTTTCCGTTGACAACAGTGGGATTGAGGGTTGGATAAATCAGGTACCGGGTCCACACCATGGGAACCCCAGGGGTGGCACCGGAGCAATCGCTGCAAAGCTAACTTACCACCGCGTAAAGCACCGTATCGACGAATCGCTTCATCGGCATAAGCTGAGCAAGTCGGGTAATAGCGACAACGACTGGGAAATAATGGACTGATTGCGTAGCGATAGACTGCAACGAAGGCGAGCATAATTCGGGCGATAAAGTTAACGCCGCTGTTTGCGTTTGCCGTTGGATGGTCTGCCATGGGATGGGCGCTTCAATCTGAACCAAAGGGCGTCAATCATCTCACGTATTTGCTGGTTGTCCAGCTCAGTGACCCCGGAACGGGCAAGAATGACAAAGTCTGCAGCAGGCAATTGATGCTGGTTTAACCGGCAAGACTCGCGAACAAGTCGTTTAACCCGGTTTCGTTGCACCGCATGCTTGATTTGCTTTTTTGCCAATACAAAGCCAATTCGCGGATGATCAAGCCCATTTGCTGATGCAAGCACCAGCATTTGGGGAGTACTCCCGCGTAACTCAGTGTTATCAAATACTCGCTTGAACTCGGCCGGTTTTAATAACCGCAGTTGCCGGGAAAACTCAAACTCAGACATTGATCAAAGTTGTCGGGAGTAAGCGAACAATTAAGCAGTCAGAACGTGACGGCCTTTTGCACGACGACGAGCCAGAACCTGACGGCCGTTTTTAGTAGCCATACGAGCACGGAAACCGTGAGTACGTTTACGCTTTAATACGCTTGGTTGAAAAGTACGTTTCATAACACTGTCACTCTAGTTAAGTGAATAGCCAAATTTTTGAGGGCCGGAATTGTATGAGAAAGACAAACCAATAGCAATGGCGAATTTTTGCTCAATGGCATGAATTTTCTCAGAAACCGTTTTCCATGTTTTCGTTCACTCTGAATAAGAAAATATGAATGAATATGTATTGAAGAAAAGAAGAGAGTAGTTCGTTATATTTATTTCTTAAGGAGCTATTTTCTGTGGAAAACCCTAAAAAAACCATTATAAACAATAGTTTACATGAATCATAAGTCAGGTATTAGCTGCGCTTAAGCTTAGAATTAGCTGGGAAGATGCAGTGTATGAAACGGCTTGTTATGCACAGAGGGATGGTGTTGTCGCGATATCCTCAATTCCATGCGCAGTTTGTTAAGGCGCTTATCCACAAGAATTCCGGAGGAGCACGAATTTTCTGGTAATCTCTGTGGATAACCCTGGCTGCCTTGGGTACACTATGCGGCTCGCTTAAATATTGATAATTGAGGTAGCCGTGACAGGTTTGTGGCAAGACTGTCTGGGTCAGTTACAACACGAATTACCCGCACAGCAATACAACACATGGATACGACCACTGGTTGCCAGCACCCACGATAACGGTCAGCTGAGTTTGAGTGCGCCCAACCGTTTTGTAAAAGACTGGGTGAAAGACAAGTATCTGCAGCGCATTCAGGAAATCATGTCAGAACTGAATGGTGGGCTGATTACGCACGTTGACGTTGTTGTGGGTGAAGCGCGCCCGATGTTCCAGCGCCCGCAAATGGCCAGTCAGCCGCAGCGTGCGCCAGCTCCTCGTCCTCAGTCGGCTCCTGCTGCTGCGGCAAAAGAAGAGTTTGCCTTTGCTCAGCCTACGACAACCGCCGGAGCCGGGTTTGATGCCGACGATTTCTCACAGGTGGCTCAAACACCTTCAATGGCCGATAGCGCGCCACAGCAGGGTGATTTGTTAGCAGCCGATAATAGTAGCTTTAATACCGCACCTTCTGCTCCCTCTCAGGCGCCGGCATTTGCGCCGTTTAATCAGGGTAATCGGCAGTCTGCTGCACGCCAGCAGCCGGTAAAACCCAAGCGCGAAGTGCAGGTCGAAGGGGGGTTGCAGCATCAGAGCTTCCTGAACAACAACTTTACCTTTCAGAGCTTCGTTGAGGGTAAATCCAACCAACTTGCTCATGCAGCAGCCCGGCAGGTGGCAGAAAATGCCGGTGGCTCATACAACCCGCTTTTTATATACGGTGGTGTGGGTTTGGGTAAAACCCACTTGATGCACGCGGTAGGCAACTATCTGCAAAGCAAAGATCCGAACGCCAAAGTGCTGTACGTGCATTCAGAACGCTTCGTACAAGACATGGTAAAAGCGCTGCAGCTGAACGCAATCAACGAATTTAAACGATTCTATCGTGGTCTGGATGCGTTGCTGATTGACGATATCCAGTTTTTTGCCGGTAAAGAGCGTTCTCAGGAAGAGTTCTTTCACACCTTTAATGCCTTATTAGAAGGCGGTCAGCAAATGATTCTGACCTGTGATCGTTATCCGAAAGAGATTAATGGTCTGGAAGAGCGGCTAAAAAGCCGATTCGGCTGGGGCTTAACCGTTGCGGTTGAGCCACCGGAGCTGGAAACCCGGGTTGCGATCTTAATGAAGAAGGCCGAACAGAGTAATGTGCATCTTCCGGATGATGCCGCCTTCTTTATTGCTCAGAAAATTCGTTCTAACGTGCGTGAACTTGAAGGGGCATTAAAACGGGTGATTGCGAACTCGCATTTTACCGGCAGTGACATTACTCTTCCTTTTATTAAAGAATCGCTAAAAGACCTCTTGGCTCTGCAGGATAAGCAAGTCAGTATCGATAATATTCAGCGAATTGTGGCTGAGTATTACAAACTGAAGTTGTCTGATTTATTATCTAAGCGCCGCACGCGTTCCATCGCACGCCCTCGTCAGGTCGCGATGGCTTTGAGCAAAGAACTGACCAATCACAGCCTGCCGGAAATCGGTGCTGCGTTTGGTGGTCGAGACCACACGACAGTTTTGCACGCATGTCGTAAAATCAAAGAATTACAGGAAACGACTGCAGACGTTCGAGAAGATTACAAGAACTTACTGCGTTCACTGACAACCTAGATCTGAGTGGAGAACCATGAAATTCGTTATCTCTAGGGAAGCCCTTCTGCGCCCATTGCAACTGGTAGCCGGCGTGGTGGAAAAACGCCAAACGCTGCCGGTACTGTCCAACGTACTGTTGGAAGTCCAGGGTCAGCAGCTGTCTTTAACGGGTACAGATCTGGAAGTTGAACTGGTTGGCCGTGTCACTCTCGACGAAGTTGGCCAGGAAGGTGAGATTACCGTACCCGCGAAAAAGCTGATGGATATCTGTCGCTCTTTACCGGATGGTGCGGAGATCGCTATCGAACAGGATGATCAGCGCGTCAATTTGCGTTCTGGTCGCTCCCGTTTTACTTTATCGACGCTGCCAGCAACGGAATTCCCGAATGTGGAAAATATCTCTGGCGAGCAGCACTTTGTGCTGGAGCAAAACAAACTGCGTCGAGTGATCGACCGTACCAGCTTTGCTATGGCTCAGCAGGATGTGCGTTATTACCTCAATGGTATGTTGTTTGAAGTGACGGCTAACGGCTTGCGTACGGTATCGACCGATGGCCATCGTCTCGCGACCGCCATGGTCGAAATCGCGGGTCCGGATACCGCACAGCAAATCATTCTGCCACGAAAAGGTGTTCTGGAACTGGCCAAGTTGCTGACTGATCCAGAAGCCAGCGTTTCTCTGGCGCTGAGTACCAACCATCTGCGGGCAACGACTGAAAACTTCACCTTCACCTCGAAACTGGTGGACGGTAAGTTCCCGGATTATGGTCGTGTGATTCCTAAAAATGGCAGCAATGTCATGCTGGCGGATCGTCAGGAACTGCGTTCTGTGTTCGCTCGTACTGCCATTCTGTCGAATGAAAAGTACCGTGGCGTTCGTTTGGTACTGGAACCAGAACTGCTGAAAGTATTCGCCAATAACCCGGAACAGGAAGAAGCGGAAGAGTCGGTGGGGGTGGATTACAATGGTGATTCACTGGAAATGGGCTTCAACGTTTCTTACCTGCAGGACGTGATGAGCGTACTGGATACGCAGCAGGTGAAAATGACATTGTCTGATGCTAACTCTTCTGCGCTGTTAGAAGAGCCAGAAGGTGGCGATGCGATGTATGTTGTTATGCCAATGCGTCTATAGGGTTCGGACTCTATGCCAATTCGGCAATTAAAAGTCAGCGGCGTGCGCAATCTGCAGCCGCTGGAAATAACGCCCCACGAGGGCGTTAATTTTATCTACGGCAACAACGGTTGCGGTAAAACCAGTGTGTTGGAAGCCATTGCCCTGATGGCCTCTGGAAAATCCTTCCGGACCTCCAAAATCCAGCATGTGTTGAATCACGAGTCTGATCGCATCGAGATGTTTCTCGAAGTCGATGATGAAGAGCGTGGTTTGTGCACCATGGATAGCCTGCGGTTAAAAAGCGGCGATACCTTATTAAAACTGAACGGTTCTGTACTGACTTCTCAGGCGGAAGCTGCTCATTGGCTACCGGTCCAGATCATCGACCCGAATACCTTTAAATTGCTATCCGGCTCTCCGGAAGAGCGTCGCCAGTTTATCGACTGGGGAGTGTTCCACGTGGAACACAAGTTTATGGAGCAGTGGAAAACGTTCCGGAAGCAGCTGAAACAGCGCAACTCGGTGCTGAAGCAAAAAGAGCTGGAGTGGTTGCCAACCTGGACCACTGGTTTTATTGAAAGTGCCGAGGTGATCGATCAGCACCGCCAATCCTACCTGAAACGTTTTAAGCCGGAATTCGAACGTATCCTAAATCAACTCGACGACAGTATCGACGTGCAACTGGCTTACTACCGTGGCTGGGATAAAGACACGCCATTGGCGGATGTGCTGGAGAAACAGCAGGAGCGTGATTTAGTTATCGGTTACACCCAGTCAGGGCCTCACAGAGCCGAGTTACGCATTAAGGTGGGTAAGCAGTCGGCTGCAGAGTTTTTGTCCCGTGGGCAGCAAAAGACGGTGGTTTCCGCACTGAAGATTGCCCAAGGCGCCTTGTTCCAGCAGGAAAGCCAGCGTCGCACCATTTATCTGGTGGATGATCTGTCGTCTGAGCTGGATGAAAAACACCGGCATGCCCTATGCAAGTTGCTGGAAGATCTCGACTGCCAGGTTTTTATCACCAGCATCGATAAAGAGAAACTCACCGATGTCTGGCAACCCTCCACCAGTAAAATGTTCCACGTGGAACAGGGCGTGATAGTCGAAGAGCAGCCTTAAAAAGCAAGAACCCTTCATCATTTAAATAAGGCCTTATAAAACAATGAAGCACGGCTCTGAGGGGAGCTACCAGTTCGTCTCCGAAGGCGAATAAATCACATCTCTGTGTATACCCCTGCAAGTAACGCCAACAATATTCCTAAAGGGCTGTCACTCGGTGTAATCATCGGCATAACGAGGCTTGAAACCTGCGGTTAAACAAGCACATCCCCGCCAAATTTGTTACACTTATCCGCTTTGTTATGCCGGATTTCGAGCCAGGAAAACTCAGGCTGGAAGACTAAAAAGAACAGAGGAACACCAATGTCAGAGCAGAGTTACGACTCGTCGAGTATTAAGGTCCTGAAGGGACTGGATGCCGTACGGAAACGCCCCGGTATGTATATCGGTGACACCGACGACGGTACCGGTCTGCACCACATGGTGTTTGAGGTGGTAGATAACTCCATCGACGAAGCGTTAGCTGGTCACTGTGATACGGTAACCGTGGTTATCCATCCGGATAACTCAGTATCGGTCTCCGATAACGGTCGTGGTATTCCAACCGAAATGCACCCGGAAGAAGGGCGCTCAGCTGCTGAAGTTATTCTGACGGTATTACACGCTGGCGGTAAGTTCGACGATAACTCCTATAAAGTATCCGGCGGTCTGCACGGTGTTGGTGTTTCAGTGGTAAACGCTTTGTCTGAGAAGCTGAAGCTGACCATTCGCCGTGGCGGTAAAATCTACGAGCAGGAATACACCCACGGTGATCCTGACTACCCGCTGAAAGAAGTGGGCGTGTCTGAAACGAACGGCACTATGGTGACTTTCCTGCCTTCTAAGGAAACCTTCACCAAAACCGAATTCTCTTATGACTACCTGGCCAAACGCCTGCGTGAGCTGTCCTTCCTGAATTCCGGTGTGCGTATTCACCTGAAAGACGAACGGGTTGCTGACAAAGAAGATATCTTTGAATTTGAAGGTGGTTTGCGATCGTTCGTGGAATACCTGAACGAAGGCAAAAATGCCCTGAACGACGTCTTCCACTTCAACGCCGAGCGTGAAGATGGCATGGCAGTAGAAGTGGCGATGCAGTGGAACGACAGCTTCCAGGAGAGCATTCACTGCTACACCAACAACATTCCACAGCGGGATGGGGGTACCCATTTAGCGGGCTTCCGCGCGGCATTGACCCGCTCCCTGAACGGTTATATCACCGCTGAAGGCCTGGACAAGAAGAACAAGGTTGCCACCACGGGCGACGACGCTCGTGAAGGCTTAACCGCGATTATCTCGGTTAAAGTTCCAGACCCTAAGTTCAGCTCCCAGACCAAAGACAAGCTGGTTTCTTCTGAAGTGAAGCCTGCGGTTGAGCAGGAAATGGGTCGCCTGTTTAAGGAATACCTGGAAGAGAACCCTCAAGCGGCGAAAGAGCTGGTTGGCAAAATGATCGACGCTGCCCGTGCCCGTGAAGCGGCTCGTAAAGCGCGTGAGATGACCCGTCGCAAGGGCGCTCTGGATATCGCTGGTTTGCCTGGCAAGCTGGCTGATTGTCAGGAAAAAGACCCGGCACTTTCCGAAGTGTACCTGGTGGAGGGTGACTCGGCCGGCGGTTCCGCCAAACAGGGCCGAGACCGTCGTACCCAGGCGATTCTGCCGTTAAAAGGTAAGATCCTCAACGTAGAAAAAGCACGCTTCGATAAGATGTTATCGTCGGCCGAAGTAGGCACCCTGATTACCGCACTGGGTTGTGGCATTGGCCGTGAAGAATTTAACCCGGACAAGCTGCGTTACCACTCCATCATTATCATGACCGATGCCGACGTCGACGGTGCGCACATTCGTACGCTGCTGTTGACCTTTTTCTTCCGTCAAATGCCGGAAATCATCGAACGTGGTCACGTGTATATCGCCCAGCCACCGCTGTACAAAATTAAGCGTGGTAAGCAGGAACAGTACATCAAAGACGAAGCGGCGCTGGAAAGCTACCTGACCCACGTTGCTCTTGAGAAAGCGGCTCTGTACCCGAATGCCGACGCGCCGGCGATCTCTGATGAAGCCTTTGCCAAACTGGTTGATGACTACCGTAACGCACAAGACACGGTGACTCGTATGAGCAATCTTGTTCCACGTGAAGTATTACACGGGATGCTGTCTCTGCCACGTTTAACCGTGGAAGATCTCAGCAGCTCTGCCAAAGTGGAAGCGTGGGCGAGTAAGCTGGCTGAAAGCCTGCCAGATGCGGGCCGCAGTGGTTCTCACTTCGAAGTGACTTCCGGTGCTGATGCTGAGCGTGGCAACAACAAAGTCATCATCAATGTAATTACCCACGGTATTCCTAAAGAATACATCCTGGATCAGGAGTTCTTCTCCGGCTCTGGCTATCAGAAACTGGCTGCTATGAGCGAAGAGCTGTCTGGTTTGTTGGAAGCGGGCGCCTATATCCAACGCGGTGAAGGTGACCGTAACCGTCATGAAATCGAAGATTTCTGGGATGCGGTTCAATGGCTGCTGAACGAAGCGAAAAAAGGCTTCAACATCCAGCGCTATAAAGGACTGGGCGAGATGAACCCGGAACAGCTGTGGGAAACCACCATGGATCCGGAGGCTCGTCGTATGCTGCAAGTGAGCATCGAAGACGCCATTGGCGCGGATAAGATGTTTACCACCCTGATGGGGGATGACGTAGAACCACGCCGTGCGTTTATTGAAGCTAATGCGCTGAATGTATCGAATCTGGATTTCTGATTCTACAGCGATTATTTTTCAGTGACCGCTGAGTATTAAAAAAGGGAGCCGATGGCTTCCTTTTTTGTTTGTCTGTCCGGGTATATTTACCGTAACCTGCGGGAAGTTAATTAATGGTTCTGTAGGCAATAAATAGAAAATGGATTTTGATTTCTCAAATAGTTCTTATAACCCAAACTCTGAAGATAAGAATGAATCCCTGATGTTGCTGTGATCATTGATTTATGGATTATTGGTGCGGCCATCCTGTGGAATGTAACCCAACTGCTTGGCCTGATTAATGGCCTGTGTTCGGTTTTTTACTTTTAGCTTTTGATAAATGTTATGAAGGTGCCATTTAAAGGTTCCCTGAGAAATATGCATGACCTGCGCGAGTTGTTCAGTCGTATCACCGGATTCTGCCAGATTAATAACCTGAATTTCCTTTTTGGTTAGCTTTTCGAACAGTGCTTCGTCACTTCTTTGGTTATACAGTATTCGGGTTACTTTAAGATAGAATGCCTTGATATCAGGGCTGATGAGAGCACTGAAGTCGTTATTTATAAATAGGTCTTTCAGTTCGGCGCTATAGTTTGAAAAGATGGCGATATAATTTCGGGCACCACAGATGTTCAGTGCGTTAATCAGATTTACCTGCGCTTGCTGTTCCAGGTCGCGGCGGCTTTCGACAATCGTCAGTAATATATAAAACTCTGCCAATACCCGATAGCGACGGCCTGCCTGATAGCTCGCAATTCGTTTGGTTATAAATTCATGGGCGAGTGTCAGCTCATCATTACTGATTAATAATAATGCGTGAGCACGGTAACAGAATTTTGTTTGAGGTGATGTCAGGTCATGAATTTTGTAGGTTCGTGCATATTCATTCGCTTCAGTAATTTTTCCTTTTCTGATGAGAAGCATGATTAAATCATTAATAAGATTGTAAGCCAGTCTTGGCAGTTTATTACTGAGAGAATTTTGAATACGCGTTTTTAATTGACTGAAAATAACATCACTGTCCGTCCCATCGATAAGTTGCAATGCAATTTCAGTTTGATAGCCCGCAATCATAATATCCGTGTAACCGTAACCGTCGATTAGCCGGGTTTCTTGTGGAAAATATTGCCGTGCTTTTTCCAGTTCGAATTGTTCGTAATAAATTGCAGAAATCTGAACACACAGCATCGCCTGAATATCAACTTGGTAATCAAGGTGACGTCGACAAAATTCAAGCGCAGATAGCGCTTTATCCAATGCCTCTTGATGGAGTCCTTGCTTTGCCAGCAGCAATACATGCAAACAGTCAGTCCAGGCAATGCCATAATCGCTTTGGTAGGCTTCAAAACTTTTACGGGCGTCATTGAAAGCCTGTTCTGATGGCTCAAATTGTGAATACGACTTATGTACATACGCCAGGGCGAGGTACGCAATTCCCATTTCGAAATGGTAGTCTGGATGACGGATAAATTCCGGATGTTGTCGCCACTCGGTAAACCATGCATTGAGAGGTTGTTGAATATTCTCTAATCGGTCTTCTAAAAATGCTGTGACGTACGACAAGAGCGGCGCTTGCCGCAATGCATTGTATTTGTAGCGCTGATTGGTTTTTCCCTCAACTGCAATCGTGGCTAATAGTGTTTGAGTGTTGCCGGCTAATAAGAATTTTTTGGTTAGTACCAGACATAGAATGTAAGCGGATGCCAGGTCTGGGTTCTTCTCCAGGTAGCTTTCAGGCATTCTTTGCAAATATTGCAGCAGACTCTGATGATAGCCACGATGTTTAGCCTGGTCTGCGTATTTAACTAACCACGCTTCTGCCTGGCGGTAATCTTCAATATCTAAAATCACGTCGAGACTGGCTGCAATTAATCCCTGCTTGAAAAGCCAGCAAGCGGCCGTTCGTTTAATTGCGTGAATTTGGTGCTGATCAAAGTGCTGATCAATCTGGCTGTTAAGAAACACATGGAACAGAGGATGGAACTGGTACCAGTGATGCCCTTGCTGATGATAGCTGCTGATGAAAGTTTGTTCCGTTAATAATCCCGATAGTTGACCGAGCGGCGACTTACCTGACAGCTGTTTAATTACAAACTCGACTTGCGGATGGGTAAAGCGATCAACACAACTTGTGGCAACCAGGATAATCTGCATTTCTTTGCTGACGGTTGCCATGATGCGATGATAGAAAAATTGATAAAACTCTGTTGTTTTAAGACGATCCACTGTTTGTAATGCGTCATATCCCTGAGTCAGTAGGGTCTTCGCTTTTGTCAGTGATTTTAACCACCCCTGGCAAGTCATCAGAAGTGTTTGATTGGCATCAAGATTGGCATCAATTTCCAATAAGCTGGCGGCAGTAGTGTTATCAACCAGGAAATGCTCCGTGGTCAGATAATGAATCTGATTGTTAACCATCAGCTGATCAAAATTCAGCAATAGCCGCCTGTTACTGCTGATGATAAATCTGATGTTGTTGTTCGTATTGCCCACAAACTGATGCAGGATGTTGAGTGTGATGTTGTTTTCAATTAAATGCATGTCCTGAAAAGCAAACATCAGCATTTTTTTTTGCGGCAGGGCCTGGCTCAATAAATAGGCAAGCTGGGTGTGTTCCGCATTAAGGATTTTTTGCTGCTCGTAAGCCGATAACGAGTGACCCGACGCCTGGAAGTTTTTAATCAGATGATCAAAGAATGCTTTTGGATCGCCGGAGCACGAACCGCAGTCGATAAAGATGCACTGTTGCTGATAATGGCTGCGCAGATCCATTAATAATTGTGATTTACCAAAACCCTCAGGGGCTTGCATGATCACCAGTTTTTTTTGTTCAAGCTGATCAATACAACCCTGAAAAACACCCTGCAAGTGCGAAGAGGAAGCATTATTATCGGGTTTTGCACGATCGGCCATAAACAGTGCACCAATATGAAAGCGGCCATGAACACGTTCATGGCCTGAAGTCTAAGATTCTATTTTAGTAAAATCGGGTTTATCACTGACGAAACAAACCGGGCATGAAAAGTCGTGCGGTAACGACTCAAACGTTGTCCCCGGCGGGAACCCTTCGTGCTCGGCGCCTTCTGCTTCATCATAAACGTAGTTGCAATTATTGCATTGGAATTTTTCCACCAGAGTTCCTCCATCGGACTGTTATTCAGGTTGCCGTTCAAGCCTGAATAGCGGTTGATGATTGACATGGTTGATGATACTTCGCAAAAAGCTTGTCTTTATTATCTGCATCCATATTCACTTTCGTCATATCGCCCTTGGCCCAGTCAGCGACTTTGGGATCCATTAAGCGGTACCACAGTGGTGGAAACATTGAGAGCAGCATCATCCCTGGGTAGCCAGCCGGCATTTGTGGCGCTTCCGGGTAATCGCGCAGAAGTTGATAAGGGCGCGCCGGGTTTGCATGGTGATCGGAGTGTCGTTGCAGGTGAAGTGACACCAGGTTCGATACCATAAAGTTGCTGTTCCATGAATGATGTGGCTGACAACGCTCGTAGCGACCATTCTCCAATTTCTGACGCAGCAAACCATAATGTTCAATGTAGTTGGCCATGGTGAGTTGAAACCAGCCGTAGAAGGCCGTAACAATCAGAAAAGGAATTGCTGATAAACCCGAGGCATAGACAATAGCGGAGAAGCCGGCAAGCGTTATCAACCAGGAATGGATAATTTCATTATCGGTTGACCAAAACCCTTTCCCTTTCCGTTCTAAGCGCTCTTTCTCAAGTGTCATCGCGCGGAAAAAGGCACCTGGCAGTTCACGTAGCGCAAATTTGTATAAATTTTCACCCATGCGGGATGAGGCTGGATCCTCAGGAGTCGCGACGTGTTTGTGGTGACCCTTGTTGTGTTCAATATTGAAGTGACCATAGCCAGAGCATGCAATCACGGCTTTGGCAGCCCAAACCTGAGCACGCTGGTTAATACGGTGACCCAGCTCATGGCTCATGACTAAGCCGACTGAATGCATCGCGCCAATACTGAGAACGGCCCCCAGATAGTGATACCAAGCTGGTGCAAGTTGAGTAACCGCATAGGTAATCGTCGCTAAGGCTAACCAATGACCGACCGTTGCGGCATACATCACCCACACGTAGAAAGGGTCGTTTTCCATTTGTGCCTGTTGGCGCTCGCTGGGGTTATTTCCATCGGGTCCAACAATGGCGTCCACAATCGGTACTGCGAGGAAATTGATGGCAGCCCCCCACCACAGCCACATGGGATTTTGTTGAGCGTAAGCCAGGTAACCAAAAAAAACACCCAGCGCTGGGACCAGTAATGTAATGGAATAGCCGTATTTTTTGGCGGTAAACCATAAGTCACTTTTTACTTCTTGCGGTTCTGTCAGTTGTACGGTCATCAGGCACCTGTCCTTTATTTTTATTTACTGTGTCATTGCAGTGTAGGTAAAAAATATGGCCAAAAAACCTACCGAAAGTTAGGTTTTTAGGTTTTATTGTCATGAAGTAGGGACAGCGGTCTCTGTGACTGTATTTGCTAAACCGGCTAACACGCTTGATGCCTGTCAGAGCATCGAGAGCTGACCGTGCCGCTCGAGAGGCCAATCAGGCTGTGCTTGCCCATCATTATGACGGGCAGAACTTTCTGGCATAATTTGCGCAGCTCTGTTCTTCATGTTTGTCAGCAAGCGGTCGTCAAAATGAAGGGAATTCTTACAATCAAATAGGGAATGATATGAACCAACTATTGAGGCGAATCTCTACGACTGTTTTGGTGACCGCGTCTGGCACCGTGCTGGCAAAGGGTGTTGAAGTGGATTTGCAGATGAATGACGATGGAAAAGTCGTCCCATACACCCAATTTGCGCATCCATGGAGTGACAACTGGTACTCCGGTATTCGTTATCGCACCATTTCTATAGAAGAAGAAAATACTTCTGAAATTCTGAGCCGCAACACCACGGCACTCGAAGAACAGTACAAGCGTCTCGATATGATTGGCTATTACTCGGAAAGCCGTTCGGGTGATTTTGACGTGTCCTTTGCTATTGAACGTATCGATATCGATCGCCGTGAAACCGGATTTGGGGAGTTAAATACCGGTTCGGCCATACAAACGGATAACCGTGTCGATGTGAACGTGACTCGTCTGATTCTGGCCGGTTCATACACGATGAAAAGCGATTTTATCGATTTGGATGCTGAGTTTAACCTGGCCCCTGTTGGCGATCTTGACGTCGATCAGGACACGTTCATCCAAACCAACGGAGAAGCGCTGGTTGCTTCTCAAACAGGTGATGGTGATCTTGGACTGTCTTACAGTGCCAAACTGTCTGGTCTGGTGAAGTCGGGTTATGGAATCGATGTTGCGCTGAATGCAGAGTATGAATTCTTACCGCTGGAGTATGACCTTGATATCGTACAGGCTGATTTGTCGGGCTTTCAGTCTGTAACGATCGATCAGGATCAGACAACCAGCCGGTTCAGCGTTCGTATTTTGTTGCCTGCGTTTAATGAAGATGGTCGTCCGGTGTTGGGCTTTAGCCGCGAAATTATTGCCACGAAAGAGGATGACAAAACGGCGACCGATGCTGTTAATTATCTGGTGGTTGGTTTCGATCAACGCTTCTGATTACCCAGCTTTAATATAAAAAACGCCGGCAAATGTCGGCGTTTTTTATGGCGGGTGTTTTGAAGAGGGCGGTCTATTCCACCGTGATCTCAACGTTGTCGTTGAATACGGTGCCATCTTGCGTTGTCATCGCTACATTAATGGTCGCAGTATGACCGGCTGGTGTATCAGCGGCAGCGGTGACAATGTAGTCGCCGCCTTCATTGCGCGACAGGTAGTTTGCATGGTTTGCATTATTGCCATCGGAATCCAGAGCCAGGTTGGGCGTCAGGTCGAAATCGGATGTTGCTCCATTGGCGACATGCACAGTGACATGAGGGTCATTGCTACTCAAGGCAACCGAGACATTGTTAACTGCCTTATTACCTTTATTAAGTAATGCCATTTCAAAACGCACGGCTTCGCCTGAGTTAAAGACACTGTCTCCATTTCCGGAGGACTCTCCGTACCGGCTGAGTTGATCGTAAAATGGAGAAATCCCTGCCACTTCAAGGTCAACAATATCCCGTCCAATTTCAACGGTGAATACATCGGTCCAGACATTACCGTATTTATCCGTCATTCTGAGGTTAACCGTGGCTTTATGGCCAATAGGAGCATTGGGCGCAGCAAAAATATAATATTCGCCGCGACGTCGACTCAAATATTGGGAGGATCCAGATACGTTATCGTTATTGTCTTCCTTCGTTCCGGCCGCAATTGAATTGATCGTCCGGTAGCTTGCTGAGAACCAGTTTACAGCACTGATATAAGTATCTGTTGTGGATAAATCAATCAATACATCCTGAGTGCTGGATGTTCCTGTATTTTTAATTGCCACAGAGAAACCAGCCGTCTCACCAGCACTCAATACAGAATTATTGTTGCCGGATAAGATTGAGTTATAGGGCGTGTCGTATAAAGCAGAAATAGCTTCGAATTCGAGATTCGCTGCCGTCGCTGCCACCGTCATTTTAAAGTCATCACGCCATTGGTTGCCAAACAGGTCAGTAAACGTTGCTGTAAATGTCGCCTCATGACCGGGTGGAGTATCTCCACTGACAGAAATTCTGAAATCAGCTGCGGATGTTTTTTGTAAAAAATCAGATTCGTTATTGTCGTTTCCCTCGGTGTCAATAACCGTTGCCGCGCCCAGTGCGAAACGACGGTCAGCATCGCTGTCATCAATCGTGATGTAGGGGTCCTGAGTGCTGATCGTCGTCAGAACAGACTCGGTATTTACTGTGCCTGTATTGGCGATTGCCAGACTGAAACGAACCGTTTCACCTGGGTTCAAAGTACCGTCATCGTTGCCACGAGTCGTACTGCTGTCACGATCGTAAAATGGAGAAATATCACTCACTACAATCTGTGCAGCAATTTGTTCAACGGTGATGGTGAAACTGTCTTGCCACTGGTTACCGTAGTCATCTTCCATCGTCATATTCACGGTGGCTTGGTGCCCGACTGGGGTATCTGCGGCAATTTTTGCACTGAAGTCAGCGGAGCTGGAGAGCTCTCCATAGCGACGATGGCCTTCTGTGAAGCCATCGCTATCAGAAACACCGCGTGCAGGAATATCAAACGACTGTTCCCGCACATTTGATATTGTGACGAAACTGTCGTCACTGCTAAGTGTTATATTTAACCCCTTAATACCGCTAAAGCCCTTATTGCGAACGGCCAGATCAAATCGAATATTCTCGTTTGTGTTAAAAACCTGGTCGCCGTTGCCACTGGTTTCGTTAGGATATGCCACACGATCATAAATGGCCGTAATGGCGTAAAACTCTGGCGCAGTATCTTGTAACGCCTGATCCGATTGCGGCATGGAAACCCGGTAATAATCAATATCCCCGACATGCAAAAATGCAGTAATTGCGTCGCCCGGCGGGATTATTTCAGCTTCTGTTTCGGTATCATTGGGCTCAAAAGCGGCGGTATCAGTGAAGTCTGCTAACGATTGTGTCGCGGTGTTGATCGCAATGCTGTAGGGCGTCTCATTACTGATGCTCGTGTTAGCCATCACCAGCTGATATTCCTGCCCCGGCAAATAGGGTAAAGCAATCGTTGAACGTGATGCATTAAACGGAAGCAGTTCGTGGCCAGGTAAAATCACGTAGCCCGCAACACTGGAAAATTCTGATTGCACATTGATTTTGATATCGCGTTTATAAACGTCAATATTCATCGTATCCTGCCACTCGCGACCATTGATGTCGCGAATTCGAGACGAAATACCGATGGTTTCTTTTGCCTGAGTTAAATAATTAAACCGAATGGTTATTGGGAAACTAATTGACCGACCCGGATCAATCGATTGTGAGCGAGTATCGATTTCACAACTTGCAATCAATTCATGCTGACAGTCAAAGAAGTAGCTGAGGCCTGTACCCCTTACGGAGCCAATATTATAAATTTTGACGTTACCGCGTAATTCTTCGAGGTTTCCATACGCTCTGGGCAAATTCAGTTCTGACTTGAAATTGTAGCCATCGGCATCCGCAATATGCAGTACACCCGCATCGGTGCCCAGGCCGCTGACATCAACCGATCCATCAAAGGTTTCGTTATCTTTAGAGATGGATACATCGTATTCGCCCGTTGGAATATCAGCATCAAACTGACCATCATCATCGGTTGTCGTTTCTACTGTGACGTCAGGGTTATTGACGTTTTGCAAAATAACATCAATACCACCGATCCCTGAAAGTCCCTGAGTTCGATAGCCGTTACGGGTAGCAAATGTTGATAGCGGTTGAGAGTTGCTGGATACCTGACTGACTAAACCTGTTAGCCGACTGGCGCTGTTCCCTGACCGCAATGCAAACCGGTCAATGTTATCGCCTTTGTCGATTTTGATCAGGCCATCACCCACTTCAAGAACTTCGAAGTCATTGTAACGATTGAGGTAAAACTCCCGGCTGCTGTCGATATATACCCATTCACCAATAAGATCATTCGCTGCTTCGAACTGTCCCTCTGGCGGAGTATCGTTGCGCTTTTCATTCGTTGAGTCTGAGTCTTCACCACCGCCGCAAGCGGTTAGCACAAGCGCTAGAATTGTAAGGCTGGCTGCCAGCTTGTGAGATAAGATATTCATAGCGATCCTTGCAAATAATGACTTGAAGCGACGATGTTATCACACGGAAAAGAGCCAATCACAACATGTAACAGAACGCTAATTTTAATCTTGATAAGTTCTGAGTGATAAGCAATCGCAGCAAAGAAGTGACAATAATGCCATCCATTTATGCGCCATCAATACTTCAGATTGCCCGGTACCGGAGTGGATTCGGAAGTGCTTCCGGCAAGGTGACTGAACTAAAGCGAGCTTTATTACTAAATTGTTACAAAAATAGTGGGATATTAGGTAACAAATACCCACTATTTCAGACCGCTCACGGCGGCTGACTGGTTATACTCCATATATACCCGCTTTCAGGGAAATTCATCATCGTTAGTTTTCTGTTTGTTTTTGGTCTGTTTGGGCTGTTACTCAGTCTGGGTCCGTTGACCGATATATGCCGTCACCGCACCGGACAGCAGATGGGCTGGCGCGTGCTGTTTTTTATGGTATTGGGTTTTATCGGTGGCTACCTGTATGTCCTCTATTACATGCTGACGGAAAAGGTATTACCCGGCATCGGCCTGATCATTGCGGGGGTGTTTGCTGGTGGTGGTTGGTTTGTGTTTATGGTGACGCGCATGAGTCTGGCGAGCCTCAACAAAATTCAGATCATTGCTGAGAAGTACGCTGAACAGTCGCTGCACGATTCGTTGACGGGCTTGCCTAATCGCAAAAGTCTGTTTATCACGCTCGATAACACCATCGCAGCAGCCGGTCGTCACGCTGATCCTTTTGCTGTCATGGTGATGGATCTGAATAACTTCAAAGACATTAACGATACGCTCGGGCATGCGGCCGGCGATGATGCACTGACCACAATTACGCCAAGATTACAGCAACAATTACGAACATCAGATACTTTGTGCCGCATGGGCGGTGATGAATTTGCCGTCATTCTGCCAAAAACGGAGGCGGAGAAAGCGGTTTTGGTGGCGAAAAAGCTACTCGAGGCCTGTCAGCAACCCATGATGTTGAAGCATCAGGAGGTTACCCTTGGGGTCAGTATCGGGATCGCTGTTTGGCCAAGTCACGGCCGCGATGGCCCGGAGCTACTGCAGCAAGCTGACATTGCCATGTACCGTGCCAAGAAACAGGGCCTTGGTTATGCAGAGGCGCTGATTTAGGAACCTTACGACTAAACCATCCACAGCCTGTTCGCGGCTGTCGTTTTTTTCCTGCGTCCACCGTAGCTGACCCGATCTGAATCATTCCTTTTCTTGCGGTTTATGGTACTTTGCGCGCCGTCTTGTCTGAATGGTCAGCATCGTGTCGCAGACCATACAGACGCCCTGTTTCCCGGAGTAAAAATATGAATGCAGTAATTATTGCTGTGCTACTGATGCTGGCTTTAAGCCTGGCGCGGATGCACGTGATGCTGTCGATGATTGTTGCCGCATTTGTTGGCGGCTTAATTGGTGGTCTGGATACCTCAGCCACATTGGAAGCATTTAACAAAGGTATCGGTGGTGGTGCAGGTATCGCCCTGAGCTATGCGCTGTTGGGTGGTTTCGCCGTCGCAATTTCGTTGTCAGGCTTGCCCAATCTGCTGGCAGATAAAATCCTGACCAAAATCGGTAAGAGTGATGAAGCTGCGAGTGAGTGGCTGGGTCATGGCTTGCTATTTATGCTGATGCTGGTGGCGATTTCGTCGCAGAATCTGATTCCGATTCATATCGCGTTCATTCCGATTCTGATTCCTCCGCTTTTGTTAGTAATGACTCGCTTACAGCTTGATCGCCGTCTGGTCGCTTGTGTGCTGACCTTTGGTTTAGTGACGCCCTATATGTTTCTGCCAGTAGGCTTCGGTAGCATCTACCTCAACGACATTTTACTGGGCAAAGTGGCCGCTGCGGGTCTGGATGTTGAAGGTATTTCCGTTGTAAAAGCGATGGCGATTCCAGCATTGGGCATGGTGTCCGGGTTGTTGATTGCAGCGTTTTTCAGCTACCGTGGCAAGCGTGTTTATGACATCAGCAAGGTCGAAAAAACCGAGCATACCGAGCAGGGCTATAGCGCCAAATCGTTGTGGGTTGCGGCTGCAGCAATAGTGCTGGCATTTGCGCTGCAGCTCTACACCGGATCGATGGTTCTGGGCGCAATGGCAGGCTTCTTATTATTCTCCGCAACCGGTGTGATTCGTTGGAATGAATCTGATGGCGTGTTGGTTGACGGCATGAAAATGATGGCATCGATTGGCTTTATTATGATCGCTGCGTCGGGTTTCTCTGAAGTCCTGAAAACCACCGGTCATATCGACTTGCTGGTGAACGGTGCGTCTGACTGGCTGGCCGGCAACCAAGCGTTGGCGGCGATGATGTTGTTGGTGGTCGGCTTGCTGTTAACCATGGGGATCGGCTCATCGTTCTCAACCATTCCGATTATTGCTGCGATCTATGTACCGTTGTGTTTACAGATGGGCTTCAGCCCGCTGGCGATAGTAGCACTGGTTGGGACCGCTGGTGCACTGGGTGATGCGGGTTCGCCAGCATCGGATTCCACGCTGGGCCCAACCGCGGGTCTGAATGCCGACGGTCAGCATAATCACATGCGTGATACTGTGATTCCAACCTTCCTGCACTTTAACCTGCCGTTGCTTGCTGCCGGTTGGGTAGCAGCGATGGTGTTGTAACCGGCTATTGAATCGGACGAAATTGCAACAGAATAACCTTAACGTGTCCGGTGCTGCGCCGTATTAGCTGGCGCAACACCGATTTAATCAGTATGAGGGGCGGTAAGGTTCTTCGCGCACGCCGTGAGACAGCACCAGTTTGATCATATAAATCGGCGCTAACCATTCCAATCCAGGCGGGGCAATAAACACAACTTGTCCGATGATAATCGACAACATCACTATCATAAGTGCTACCGGACGGTGCAAATACAATGGCAGTTTATGGATTAATAGAACTGCCGCCATCATTACGCCATACCAGAAGAAACCATAGCTCCAGCCAATATCGAAAAATAACGGCGCGGCGAAGATCTGAACATGTATCGCAGGGAAGACCAGTTTGTTACCAACCAGTTTGCCCAGCCAGTTCATTGGTAATTGCTGATCTGTGTGCAGGAAGCGTTTCATTGAACCTAGTGAATTGGTTAGTACACCACCGATCATGTCCAGTGCAAGGAAGCTTGCCACCACAATTTGAAATACGCTCCAGCCGAGATCTTGCCACGATAAAAAATACAAAAGTACCGGCACAAGTAAGGCTGGATAGTTGGCAATAAAACGTTCTGCCGCAGTCGGCTGGTAGCCAACAGTGAAACCAAAATCTCCGGCACATTGCCAGTCGATCTGTGCACCTTTTATGGTGATCTGATCATTTGCCATGGTGAACTCCTGAAGTATTAAGACCAGTTAACGGTGATTGCAAACTATTAAATAGTCCGATTGGTCTATTTAATGTACTAAAGGTTCTTTTGTCAATTATTTCGACCGGATGGTCTATTTAAGACGCATTGGGTGATTAGCTTGAGTTTAAATAGACCGTATGGTCTATTGCACGACTTGCTGGTTGGAAGAGTGTTATGCCAAAAATAATCGACAGAGACGCTTATCGCGCAGAGCTTGCTGGTAAAGCCATCGCCGTTTTTACCGAACACGGTTATAACGGCTTGGGAATGCGAGGTATTGCTGAAGCCATTGGTGTATCCAAAAGTGCGCTTTATCATTATTTCCCTACCAAAAAGGATCTGTTTTCTGCCTGTACTGAGCTAGTGACTCAGGAACAGAATTTATATGGGAATGGCATTGATGCGGCCGTCCCCGAAACTCCCGATCAGAAGGTTCTGACACTGCTCGCAAATCTGGATGCGCGTTTTCGCGGCGAACTGGTACTGATGCTCGATTACACCAGAGAGCGCAGTGCGCAGGATATCGCCGGTGATGCTTTGTTAAGGAAGGCGGATAACCGGTTTATTGGTGAATTGGCGAAGGTGGTCGGTTCTGCCAAGGCAACCCAGGCTTATGCTCTGGTCATGGGTGGGCTGATGACGCGCCTACTGAACGGTCAGCAAACCTCATTGGAAGAAATCGCCGACTGGATTCTGACGTTGTCCAAAGGTTGAAGTGCCAGATGTGACCGATTCTCTCTGGTAGGCACTCATAAAGTCGTTATACGGCATTTTTCTGATTAATAACTGAACAATGGTTTAAGTGAAGTACACCCGTACCATTAACTCCAGATGGCCCGTTTGGCCATGTTGTCAGCTTTTTTCGCTCCCTATACTTCCCCGCGTTAAATAAAAATAAAAACCGGAAATCAAAATGAAAAAATCTATCTCCAATGTATTGGCGGCCGGTCTGTTGACGGCTTCTTCTGTGATGGCTCTGAATGCTCAGGCAATGTCTGAACAGCCAGAACCGTCTGGTTATACCCAAACCAAACACCCGATTATGCTGGTACAAGGCATTCTGGCGTTTGACTCCATTGCCGGTGTTGAATACTGGTACAAAGTCACTGAGAAATTAGAAGGCGAAGGTGCAACGGTTTATACCGCGCACATCAACGCGTTTAACAACTCCGTTGAACGTGGCGAGCAGCTTATTAAAGAGCTGGATAACATTCGTGCAACCAATCCAGAGATAGAGAAGTTTAATCTCGTCGCACACAGCCAGGGTGGTCTGACTTCCCGTTATGTGATGAGTGTCCGCCCGGACCTGGTGGCCTCTGTAACAACCATGGGCTCACCACACACGGGGGCACCCATCGCAGATGTTCTGAATAAGGTTTTCCCGGAAGATACCCTGCTGGGTACTGCGTATGAAGTGGTTGCAGATGCCGCTGGCACCCTGATTGATAAGTTATCGGGCGATGATGTAGGCATGGGCGATGCCCGCTCCCTGACGGCGGAATTTACGACCGCCGGGGCGGCTGCATTTAATGCTCAGTACCCGCTGGGTTTACCGACCGAAAACTGCGGCGAAGGGCCAGCATCTGTCACCGTTAATGGCCATGATGTGCGCTTGTATTCCTGGGGTGGTGCGGACAGTTTTACCAACGTAGCGGATCCTCTGGATTATTTGTTTGGTACCGTTGGACTGCTGTTTGGCGGTGAGAACAGTGACGGTATTACTGGCAGCTGTGCCAGCCACTTTGGCACTGTGATTCGTGATGACTATAAGATGAACCATGGCGATCTGATTAATCAGGTACTGGGTTTGCATTCGTTATTCAGCACGGACCCACTGTCTTTGTACCGTACACATGCTAATCGTCTCAAGCAGGCTGGCCTGTAATTCGGTATGAAATGGCAGCAGGTTATGGTTGTTTCGGCCGCAGCGTTATTATGCGTTGCGGCCGGAGTGGTGTTGCAGAACCCGGAAGTCGAACGTCAGCAAGTTCAGCAACCAGACGACCCTGAACCTTTTACTATTGAGCCGGTGCTGGCTATAGAAGTTGAAAGGCTCAACCAACCCCAAGCATTGCCAGCGTCATTGGCAGGAACATCTCATGGCGTAAAGCTGCTCACCCGTCATGATGAACTATTGGTTACCGCCTCTCTGAGAGATTTATTCGATTATTATCTCAGCTCGTTAGGGGAGGCGTCTGTAGATGCGGTGCAGCAGCTCATACAAGTGGAATTGCAGCGTCAGCTACAGGGACCGGCGCTGCAGGATGCGCTGAACATCTTGACGAATTATCTCAGTTACAAACAGGCATTACGCACGTTTGAGCAGGACTATCAGGCAGATCCGGACCATACCCGGCAACAACAACTGGTTTATATGCAGGAACGTCAGCAGGCGTTAATTGCATTGCAAGATCGTGAATTGGGGAGCAGGGTGGCTGCTGTCTTTTTTGCTTTTGACCGCCAGATGGACGACAACACGCTGGCCCGCGCAGCCATTCTCAATTCTGATTTAACCGCAGAAGGCAAAGAGCAGGCACTGATCAATCTCCAAGCTGAGCAACCGATTCAGCAACAATTGCAACAGCAACGCGACCACCAGCAGCGCCGTCTTCTCGAAATTGATCAGGCTGAATTGACCGCTGAAGAAAAGTATCTTCAGCGAGCCGAAACGGTGGGCGAGGGTGCGGCTCAGCGACTGGCACAGCTCGACCAGCAACGTGCGCAATGGCAACAGCGTGTTAATGAGTTCCGCCAGGAGCTACAACAACTGAAGCCGATCTTAGCGGAGGAAGATTATCAGCAGCAATATCAGCAATTGCTGGAACAGAAATTCGAACCCCACGAACGACTTCGGGCAAAAGCGCTGGTTCAATAACGGCCTGAGTATTACCTGCGATTGGCGAAGCGCCGTCATTATGCTCTAGAACCGTTTACCGCTGTTTTCAGCGTCAATCTTATCGCCAGCGAATTTGTTGCTTGAAATGCGATCGACCTCACTGTTAATCCAATGTTCCGACCAGGCATTTATTTCATTTGTTGTGAGTTCTGAGGTTTCGATTGCCGGACTGATGACTACCCTGATCGTCCCTGGCTTTTTCACCCAATGGTCATTGGGCCAATGTTCACCAGAGTTGTGTGCAATGGCGAGAACCGGAGCGTTTGCTTTACTTGCAAGCATGGCACCGCCTTTCGAGAAGTCTTTATGTTTTCCCGGTGGAATGCGTGTACCTTCGGGAAAAACCAATACGTGAATACCGTCATTAAGACGTTCAGTACCTTGTTGAATAACTTGTTTTAAGGCGTTGGTCTTTTGCTTCCGATCAATAAAAATCGGATGGATCAGGTTGAGTGCCCAACCAAAAAATGGCAGATACAGCAGCTCTTTCTTAACAACCTGAACGTGCGGTGCAATCGCGGTTGGGAGAAAGAAGGTTTCCCAGGTACTCTGATGTTTGCTCAGCAATACATAACCGCGTCCGTCTCTGGGGATATTTTCCAGACCTTTTACCTGCCAGCGAATGCCACATATAAGCCGTGCAGACCAGACTGCGACCTGGCAATAAAAAACCAGCACAAAGTAATTACGTATCTTCAGTGGCAGGAATATTCCTATGACAAAACAAACCAGGCACCAGACCATCGTGAATGTTGCCAGCCAGAGGTAAAACACCAGTGTTCTGAACATGTGACCGACCAACACCGGAGTGCATGATGCTGATACTGGACTGGCTGCTTTCATAGTGATTCCACGTATCGAATAGTTTTTGTTCGGACAGATGTTTATATCACTTTAATCGGAATAATCCGTTGCCGTAAATTCTTATCAGTATTTCCTGGGAATACTCCGCTCTTATTCAAATAAAACGACGCGTTGTTTTACTTTTGCGCGAGTTTCAGACGCAGCCAGCGTAGAAACATCATTTGTGCTTATGCCTTATTCTGACTCAGCAGAAATTGAGCGAACTCCGATAAGTCAGTAAACACCTTACTACCTGCTAATTCCTGGTCAGCCAGTAATTTAGATAGTGTCTGTTCACCTTTGCCGGTTTTAACCAGGGCAACATTACAGTTAGCTGCAGCTCCTGCTTGCAGATCCCGTAACGAGTCACCCACCATCCAGGCGCCTTTCGCCGAAACATTCAGTGCTTTTTCGATCTGATGGATTAAACCCGGTAACGGTTTACGGCAATCACAATGATCGTCCGGACCATGCGGACACCAGGCGATATGAGCAAATTGCCCACCTTCAGCTTCGACCAGTGACGTCATCTTTTCATGCATGGCATCGAGATCGGCCTGAGAGAAGTATTTGCGCGCTAAACCACTCTGATTGGTTGCCACGGCAACTTTAAAGCCCGCTTTGCATAAATCAGCAATGGCTTTGGCACTGCCAGGAATCGGAATCCATTCATCGACGGATTTTACGTATGCATCCGAGTCCTGATTAATAACGCCGTCGCGGTCGAGGATAATCAAAGGCATGAAGAATATTCAGTTGCTAGAAAGGGGTGGTGATTATAAACAAAAAAAGGGGATCCTTAGTAAGGAATCCCCTCGATCTGAGTTGCTTGCTTTACGCCTGCTTACGACGACGTAAGAATGGAGTAGCCAGAAGTAACAGTGCGAAAGCGCCGCCGGAAGAACTGCTGGAGGAGGTTGTGGTTGACGTAGGAGCAGAACTATCGGAATCAGAGCTGACATTAATAGCAAGATTCTGGAAGGCAGTATTTTCACAAGCGATAGCATCACATACCCGATATTGAACACTATCAACGGTATCATTAACCGTAATGGTTACATTAGTAGTCAGATCCTGGTTTGCTGCTAAAGAGCTTAGATCGCAGCTAAGAGTTGTTACATTGTTGTTTATGCTGGTACTTGAGCATTGTTTTTCTCCGGTTCCAATGGAGAAAAAGTCCGCCAACGAACCATTAACGAGTGTGATAGCGTTCACCGGGACTTTCAACTCCAGTTTTGGTGTACCGGTATCTGTACCATTATTGGTTACTGTTACCTCAAACGTTTTGGGCTGGCCAGAGATAAAATCAGAAGCACCTCGAATATTTGTGCTGTAGTCGGTATTTAGTGCAGTAGTAAATGCAACAGGTTTACTCCATGGGGTGAAAATTTCTGCTCTATCCGTATTCTGGCTTTGGTCGTTTAACGCTTGTCTATGAATCAGATGATATTGTGTACCCGGATCGAGAGTTTCGTTTTCGTTCAATTGATATGACAATAAAGCGCTACCACTTTCTTCGTCATGTACAATACTCCTTTTAATAATAGGAGTATCAAAAGCTTCTATTCCAGTGTTACTTAAGCTTTGAATTCTGATGGCGTCACCTGAGTCGTTAGCGCTACATAATAGTGACCATTCAGACTCATTATTATTTTGATAAATCTCTTTCCACTTGGGCAGCGATTTCATATTTTCTGCTGGCATGAGTGTATTGTTAAGACGCATTTGACAACCAACTAAACCACCCTGCTGATCAAATAGCACATGGCTTATATCTGAAATTGAGCTACGAATACCGATAGCCCCGCTATCCGAAATAACAGCCTGCATTACGAAATCAATTTCATTGTTGTCAGCACTGATATAAAGTGGCCAGTTGATGACAATGGCGTTATTGAACGTTTTTACTTTTATCAGCTCGTTATCACCACCTAGACTTATTTTTTCTGCTGCTGCAGCAAGACCCGATATAATGCCCAGTATGTCGCCGTTTGAATTTCGCAGCTCTACCTCGGCATTATTTTTTACTCGTATAGTCGTTACTTTCTCATTGTCTATTTCGAGATCGATATTAACTGCTAGGTCGCTATACAAGAGACCACCATAAGTGAGTCCATTCTCAGAGTCGTAATAACCGCCCAACAATTCAACAGACTCAATTGGCTCGTAAATCATCCAGTCTGTTTGAATTATTTCGAAACTGGTAGTGGCAGCGCCGCTGTCACTTTCAACGGCATTCAACATATTTGCAGTTAATAATGGGGCTGTAGATACACTAACTGCTTCATCTGTCGGGGCTGTGATATCGGGGAGATCAGGAATGAGGGTTGACGCTATAGCGTTGCAGGACAGCATTCCAGCTAAGGCAGCGATAAAGATATTGTGTTTCACGATGACTTCCTTTTTCAAGATTACGAATTGGCAGTGATTGTAATTAAAAATGGTCAAATATGACAATGATCTGTAATATTAATTCAATCAAATATATTCTCACTTCCAATGTCTGTTCGAATTTAGCCTTCTGCTAGTATTATTTCAAACTTTACGAGAAGGTCATTTAATCGACTGCTTCAAGGATAGCTGTCCGGGGATACGTACTATCGGAGTTATCAATCAGAATTTATGCAATAAATGAAGTTGTATATTCGATTGATGTGATACTAACTCTATCATTGTTAAAGCGACATTTAAGCTGAAGATATTTCGAAATAACAATTTACGGAAACAGAAAAAACATCAGATATTTGTATTGCCTAGTTGCTGTTTAGCCTTTGATAAGGACGGTTCTAATTTCTCCAGATACGCACTGTAATCATTAATGATAATTGAGTTGATAGAAGTGTCAGCTGCTCATTCATGAGTTCTTTTGACATTGATTATAATTTTCACTGGATTGCCAACCGTATTCGGTTTCACGCCAGAGAAAATTATAATAGCGTTCATCACGACGATTATGGTTTTATACTAATAAAAAATGTCAGGAATTTTCAGAAATTTAAATACAAATCTTACAGATTGAGCACATGATCCCTGTATTTATAAAGAGTTATCATCCGTTGCCTTCCTCGGAGCCGAAAAATTAGCATTTATTCAGCTCCCGTTTCATAACTAACAGTTGGCAGGTTATCGAACATCAATTCTAAATTAGAAGGGGGGAGCAATTTGTTGCTCCCCTGAGTTATCAACCCTGCTGCAGTAACGAAACATCCGCAATCGCAATAAACAGCCCTTGCAGCTGTTTCAGTAACGCAAGACGGTTATTCTTAACCGCTTCATCATCCGCCATAACCATCACGTTATCGAAGAAAGCATCGACTGAATCACGCAGGCCGGCAAGAGCAGCTAATGCTTCTTTGTATTTCGCATCCGCTAATAATGGCTGCACTTCAGTTTGCTTTTCAGCAACCTGAGCCGCCATTACTTTTTCTGCGTCTTCACTTAGCAGATTGGCATCAACTTCAGCAGTGACTGCCTCGCCACCGTTCTTCGCCAGAATATTGGAGACACGCTTATTGGCTGCTGCCAGTGCCTGCGCTTCTTCCATGGCAGAGAAACTGTTTACGGCTTGTACGCGGTTATTGATATCCAATGCGTTGCTTAAACCTAAAGCACGAACAGACTGGAATACTTCGGCAGAAATGCCTTCGTCTTTATACCAGGCCGAGAAACGCTCCAGCATATACTCGATCAGAGTCGCTTTGGTTTCTGCTTTTGGAGCAGTTTCCCAATTCGCGTCAAGTGCCCAATCAATTAACTGGCCTAAATCGATATCGACTTCTTTTTCCACCAGAATACGCAGCACGCCCAAAGACGCACGACGCAATGCGAACGGATCTTTAGAGCCGGTTGGGATTTGACCTAAACCAAACAGACCAACCAGGCTGTCGATGCGATCTGCCAGTGCAACACATAAACCCGCTTGAGTAGCAGGCAGTTCGTCACCCGCGAATGCAGGCATATATTGTTCCTGCATGGCTGCCGCAACGTCTGCGTGCTCACCATCGCCCTGCGCGTAATAAGTACCAGCGATACCCTGCAAATCGGTGAATTCATAAACCATGTCGGTCAATAAATCGGTTTTACACAGCTTGGCTGCGCGTTGCGCTAACGCATTATCAGCACCAATAGCAGTGGCCACTTTATTTGCCAATGCGCCAATACGATCGGTTTTCGCTTTTAAGGTACCCAGCTTGTTAACCCAAACAATGGTATCCAGTTTTTCGTAACGGCTTTCGAGGGTTTTCTTACGGTCGGTATCCCAGAAGAACGCAGCATCCGCCAGACGTGGGCGAATCACTTTTTCGTTACCTTCGATCACCTGTTTCGGATCTTTCGATTCGATATTGGTCAGGGTGATAAAGATTGGTTTCAGCTTGCCGTCTTTGTCTTCCACGTGGAAATACTTCTGGTGTTCTTTCATTGAAGAAACCAGTGCTTCACTCGGGACGCGCAGGAAGTCTTCATCGAAGTTACCCGCCAAAGCAGTAGGCCACTCGTTCAGGCCCGTTACTTCGTCCAACAAGTCTTCGTCGATGATGGCGATACCACCGACTTCTTCACCTTTGGCAGTAACTTGCTGTCGAATTAATTCTTTACGCTCGTTGTAATCCACAATGACGAAAGCGTCGCGCATCGCTTGCTGGTAATCAGCGCTGGAATTAATCGTGATTTCTTTATTGGCGTGGAACCGGTGCCCACGGGACTGATTGCCCGATTTAGCGCCCAGGATTTCTGCTTCAACAACCTGCTCGCCGAACAGCATGACTAACCACTGTACCGGACGCACAAACTCGTTACGGCTTGAGCCCCAACGCATGCGCTTGGCGATGGGTAACTTATCCAGCGATGTCTGAACTATGCCTTCCAGCAGTTCAGTGGTCGCTTTTCCTTCGATACGACGAGAAACTTTTAATTTGCCGTTTTCTTCGGTGGCGTCAGCCAGATCGATTCCGGCTTTTTTAGCGAAACCTTCAGCGGCTTTGGTTGGCTTACCATCGGCATCGAATGCGATTTTTGCCGGTGGTCCCCACAGTACGTCATCGCGATCGTCCTGTTTTTCAGCCAGATTATTTACCACGACCGTCAGACGACGAGGTGATGCAAACGATATCACGTCAGTACCGTTGGCCAGACCGGCTTCTTTCAGGCCATCTTCTATGCCAGCGGTAAAGGCATCGCTTAATTTTTTCAGTTGAGTTGGTGGTAATTCTTCAGTACCCAATTCCACCAGAAAGTTACGTGTAGTCATTGCCAATTCCCCCTTATGCCTTGTTTTTCTTGGCTTCTTTCGCTGCTTTTTTAGCAGCCTTCTCTGCGGCTTCTTTTTCTGCAGCGGCGGCTAATGCCAGCACTTCTTTACGCAGATCTTCAGGAGCCAGAGGGAACTCAAGAGCACGACGGGATTGGAAGTACGCTTCAGCAACGGAACGAGCCAAAGTACGTACGCGCAGAATATAACCCTGACGCTCGGTCACGGAAATCGCGTGACGGGCATCCAGCATATTGAATGCGTGGGATGCTTTTAAAACCTTTTCATAAGCAGGCAGAGCCAAACCTGCTTCGATCAGACGAGCACAGTCTTTTTCGTGCTGTTCGAACGCCTGGAATAAGAAATCAACATCCGCGTGTTCGAAGTTGTAGGCCGACATTTCCACTTCGTTCTGATGGAACACATCGCCGTACGTGACGGGCTTGCCATCCGGGCCGTAACACCAAACCAGATCGTAGATGGAATCCACTTCCTGCAGGTACATAGCAATACGTTCCAGGCCATAAGTGATCTCACCGGTTACCGGGTAACACTCCAGGCCACCCACTTGCTGGAAGTAGGTGAACTGAGTCACTTCCATGCCATTCAACCACACTTCCCAGCCAAGACCCCAGGCGCCGAGTGTTGGCGATTCCCAGTTATCCTCTACGAAACGGACGTCATGAACATTAGTATCGATGCCCATCACACGTAGGGATTCCAGATACTTGTCCTGAATATCCAGTGGCGATGGTTTCATCACTACCTGAAACTGGTAGTAGTGCTGCAAACGGTTAGGGTTCTCACCATAACGGCCATCCGTTGGACGACGACACGGCTGAACATAGGCTGAGTTCCAGGACTCAGGACCAATCGCACGTAAGAAGGTCGCGGTGTGAAAGGTGCCGGCGCCCACTTCCATATCAATCGGTTGGTTGATAACACAGCCCTGTTCGGACCAGAACTCTTGCAGGGCAGCAATCAGGCCCTGGAAGGTTTTAATATCGTGGCGGCTTTGTTCAGACACTGCTCGACCTTCTTTGTTTCGGAATTGGGTTGGTTGATCTGCGATCATTCAGTTGGTTGTACCAGACTGGTGTGGCAGAAAAACGAAAGGCGGGGATTATAGCCTTATCTGGCGCTTGCTGATAGGGCCGGACTCAGGCGCGCTCTGGGTTCCTGAACATCACGGTTGCCTGTCACGGTAAAAATAATCGCACCTGAGCTCCGGCCACTTTCTGATTGTGCAGCGGACGGTTGGCGGTGGTGACGGTGCCGTGGTGTTCGCCTCGTTGATGGTGCTGAGCGATCAGTTGAACAAAGTAGATACCTAGGCCGCTCGGGCCTTTTTTGGTGCTGCCCCTCTGGCCATCCAGTACCTCTTCCGGGAAGCCCGGGCCGTTGTCGCTGACTTCAATCATCGTGCCATTGTCTGAATCGTCAGCGGTGATGTTAATTTCTGTGGCACCCGCCTGGGCACTGTTGGTAATCAGAGTCACCAGTGCCAGCTGAATCAGGGTTTCGCTGTAAAAGCCCTGACAATCGTCATCGACTTTATTGTGAAACGTAATCCCGGGAAACTGCAGGCTGGTGGCTTCAATGGCATCGTTTACCGTATCGCGCGGCCAGGCATCGTCCATGGGAAACTGGCCATTCTCGTGAAAGCGGTACAGGGTAATAAGCTGCAATGAGTCGTTTTTCAGGCGATTGGTTCGCTGCAAAATCGGCTCGAGTTCTTTTTGATACTGCTGCGGTATCCGGCTCATGGCATCCTGCTCAAAATCGAGCAAAGATTGCAGCTGGTTTTTCAGGTCGTGCACAACCGCCGCCAGCAATTGTTCAAACTTCATATTGCTGCGGCTCTCTTCATCCGGGAGTAGGTTTGTTTCAGCTTGTTGTAGCGGGAAAAACGTTCATCGGCTTTGCCGATTTCACCGATGCGTTTGAACAGCTGATAGCAGTCTTTCAATTGGCCGACATCGACCTGATTTTCCTCCATAAAGCTGACTTTGGCCTGGATGGTGTTGAGCAACACACTGACACCCGCTTCTTCATAGCTGGTGGCGTTATCAAAGGCTTCAATGGCTTCTTCATAAAGTCCCTTTTCATAAGCTTGTACGCCACGTGCATTTAACTCCGTGGTGTATTCGCGAATGGCGACTTCGTTCAGCTCGCCTTGCAGTTTGTCCAGGCGGCTAGTTTCCTGATCATCCAGACCCTCGGTTTTGAGCTTATTCATCATATCTTTGGCTTTTACATGCTGGCCGGTATCGATATAGGCTTCGGTCATCAGCAGGCGTTGTTCGACGTCGGGCTTTTTAATCTGCGACAATAATTCTTCGGCACGTTTTGCAGACGAATTCATGCCATCCTGATTCTCGGTACGCAGATGGGTTTTGCCTTCAACAATGCTGGTTTCAAACATCACTTCAATCTGACCGGCATAATCCTGGCGCAGTTCTTCAATCGCCTTCAAAGCTTTGCTGACCTTGCTTTTGTTCTCACGGCTGGCATCGGTGCCCATGCTGTGTTGCGCAGCGTGAACAAAGTTGAGGTAGTTCTTGGATGTTTTATAGCATGAGTGACGACCAAGACGAATCGCCTGTTCGAAGGCGTTTTCTGCCACGCTGTAGTTCTCATTCTGATAAGCCAGCTTGCCCAGTTCAATCTGACGTAATACCGCTTTGGGAGAGATGGCCACGGCTTTTTCCAGCTGTTGCTGCGCGGCTTTGAGCTTGCCTGTTTTGAGTAATATGCGCGCTGCCCAGTCATAACACTGAACGTACATCGGGTGTTTTTGCAGATTTTGTTTCAACAGCGCCAGGGCGCTTTGTGGATCTCCCAGATGATGTAAGCAAATGGATTGACCCAGGCGTGCCCAGGATACCGAGCGGGTATTCAGCAGGGTTGAATACACTTTTATGGCATCGTTATAGCGATGCTGGCGCATGTACAGCTTGCCGAGAATACGGGTGACCGGCATCAGAAGTTTGCTGTTTTCCTGCAACAACTTCTCTGCCATGGCAATGGCACGATCAGTATCGTCGGCATCAATGGCGGTATTAATCGGGTTGAGCTGCTGTTTTATGCGTAAAATTCGGGTCAGGCGCTCGCGCAGCATGTTCAGAGTAAATGGTTTGGTGATATACGCATCCGGTTCGTATTCCAGTGCCCCCATCACCATATCAACGGCATTCTCTCCGGTAACCAGTATAAACAAGGACGTTGCTCGCAGGCGGTTGGAGTAGCGCGCTTCCTCCAGCACTTGCTGCCCGTCTCGACCCTTACCGAGGTTATAGTCTGAGAACACAATATCGTAATCGTATGCCGTCAGTAACTCTGAGGCTTCTTTGCCATCCGTCGCTGTATCGATGTGCTCGCACCCCAGAAGTGTAGTCATCTTCTTTAGCGCACTTCGAGCTTCTACCAGGTCATCAACGATGAGAATTCGTTTGGATTTAAGTGTTTGTTCCAGATTGATCATAGGCCACCTGAGCTTTGTCCATTGAGTTTAGCAAAGTACTGATATTTCGCTGGTTAAAGAGCAGCGGTTATTGGTTGGGATGGCCATTGCCGGAATACACTTGCGCCACGGGCTTGAGGCCGTAAACTGCGTGCAAACAAGAAAACCGAGGTGAAGTGTGAAGTCGTTGTTTGGTTATCTGGCGATTGGTTTGATTAAGTTGCTGGGAAAGGTCTCGTTAGCATCTGCGCAGAAACTGGGGATACGCATTGGTGGCTATTTGTTGTCACGTCGTAGTCGTAGCCGTGAAGTCGCACGCGTTAATCTGTCACTGGTTTATCCTGAGAAAAGTGAGGCTGAGCGCGCCGAGCTGCTGCGCAACAGTCTGATCGAAAGTGGAAAAACCCTGGCTGAGACCGGTCCTATGTGGGGTTATGATCCTGAGATCACCACCGGCCTGATTAATCAGGTTCATGGTGAAGAGTTGTACGACGAGCTGATGCGCTATGACGGTGGTAAGTTGTTGCTGGCCCCACACCTTGGCAATTGGGAAATTATTAATAACTACTGCGCTAAGCGTCGTCACGACATCACCATCATGTATCGTCCGGCGAAGTTACCGAGCTTTAATAGCTGGATGGTTAACCGTCGTGAGACTATTGGTTGTAAATTGGTGCCAACCACCCGTGCCGGTGTGATGGGCCTTTTTACGACACTGAGCAACGGTGAGATGGTGGGTTTTCTGCCGGATCAGGAGCCGCGTGTTCAAAGTGGTGTTTTCGCTGACTTTATGGGTCATCCAACCCTGACACCCAAACTTCCCTATGAAATGCTGCAGAAAACCGGAGCGCGTGCTCTTTATGCGTTTGCTAAACGGTTACCGGATGCCAGGGGCTTTGATATCTATTTCGTAAAACCGGATGAAGATCTGTATTCCGAAGATGTTGAAGTGTCGGCGAATTCCATGAACCGCGGTATTGCAGAGTGTATTGCGATTTGTCCGGAGCAATACCAGTGGAGTTATAAACGCTTTAAGCGTCAGCCGGAAGGGATGCCAAACCCTTATCGCGAGGCTAATGTCCCGTAATTGAACGATCAGACGCAAAACCCGTTACAGGCGGGTTGTGACGTCTGATTTTATGTCGGGGGCTTCTCTGTATTTTCTGGTTATCAGCTACGCCAGAATGCCGGACTGATCAACACCAGCAGGGTGAAAATCTCAAGCCGTCCAAGTAGCATGGTCAGCGACAGGATCCACTTGGCGGCATCGCTGAGATCGCCATAATGAGCCGAAACATCACCCAGTCCCGGGCCAAGATTGTTGAGGCAGGCACCCACAGCAGAGAAAGCGGTGACGTGATCCATCCCTGTTGCCAGTAAGGCCAGCATCATCACCATGTACGTGCCGACATACAGAGCGAAAAATCCCCATACGGCTTCCAGTACCCGTTCGGCCACCGGTTGTTTTCCCAGCTTTACTGGAATAATGGCATTTGGGTGGATCAGTCGCAGAATCTCACGAATGCCTTGTTTGTAGATTAATAACACCCGAATCACCTTCATACCGCCACCGGTCGAGCCGGCACAACCGCCGATAAAGGCCATCATAAATAACAGAACGGGCAGGAAAACCGGCCATACAGAAAAGTCTGCGGTGCCGAAGCCCGTTGTTGTGGCGATTGAAACCAGCTCGAAAATGCCATAGCGAACTGAGTCTTCCCAGTTGTAGGTATTCGTCAGATACAGTGCTGGTACCGTCAGCAAGATGCCGCCACCAATCATGATAAAGAAGAACTTCAGCTCAGAATCTGCGAAAAAGTGGCCCAGCGAGCGATTACGCCAGGCATAGAAATGCAACGCAAAATTGAGGGACGACACCAGCATAAACAACACGGCAATCATCTCGATGGCCGGGCTGTCGAAATATCCCAGTGAGGCATCGTGGGTGGAGAAACCACCAATGGCGACGGTGGCAAAGCTGTGGCAGATGGCGTCAAATAAACTCATACCGGCCAGCCAGTAACCCAGTGCACAGGCAACGGTTAACATCAGATAGATGTACCATAACGCCTTGGCGGTTTCGGTAATACGGGGGGTCAGCTTAGAGTCTTTTAGCGGCCCCGGGGTTTCAGCCCGGAACAGCTGCATCCCACCAATGCCGAGCATCGGCAGCACCGCAACCGCCAATACAATAATTCCCATACCACCGAGCCATTGCAGTTGTTGACGGTACCACAGGATCGATTTTGGCAGGTCATCGATGCCGGTCATGATGGTGGCACCGGTGGTGGTCCAGCCTGACAGCGATTCAAAGAATGCATCGGTGAAGCTGAGGCCAGGGTTATCGGCCAGCATCAACGGGAAGGTTCCGGATATTGCCAGCACCAGCCAGAATAATACGGTAATCAGAAAGCCATCACGGGTTCTTAATTCGTGACGAATATGACGCACTGGCAGCCAGCTCATAAAACCAATACCAAAGGTTAGCAGCAATGCCATAGCAAAAGCCTGGGTAGCACCATCGCTGTACCACATGGAGATCAGTAATGGCGGTAGCGTCGTCAGGCTGAACAGCATCAAAAAGATGCCTAGCACCCGTGCGATAACATTAAAGTGCATCAGAAGAACCCTAAGCCAACCTGGAACAAACGCTCAACATCCGGAATATGACGCTTATCCATCACGAACAGGATGACGTGATCGTCGGATTCCACCACCAGTTTGGAGGTTGCCATAATGACTTCGTCGCCGCGCACAATCGCACCAATGGTGGTTCCCGGCGGCAGTGGAATATCGTGAATCGGACGACCAACCACTTTTGACGAGCTCTGGTCACCGTGGGCGATGGCCTCAATGGCTTCGGCAGCACCGCGACGCAGGGAGTGAACATTAACCACATCACCACGGCGAACGTGGGTCAGCAGCGAGCCAATGGTGGCTTGTTGCGGCGAGATGGCCACATCAATCATGCCACCCTGAACCAGATCGACGTAGGCGGATTTATTAATCAGCGTCATCACCTTGCGGGCGCCAGAGCGTTTTGCCAACAGCGATGACATGATATTGGTTTCGTCGTCGTTGGTCAGGGCGCAGAAAACATCGGTATTCTCGATGTTTTCCTCTTCCAACAGGCTTTTATCGGTGGCGGAACCCAGCAGCACAACGGTTCGGTTCAGGTTTTCGCTGAGAAATTGTGCCCGTTCCTTATGAAACTCGATCAGCTTCACCTGGTAGTCTTTTTCCAGCTGTTTCGCCAGGCGATAGCCAATATTACCGCCACCGGCGATAACAATTCGCTTGTAGGAATCTTCCGCCCGACGTAATTCACTCATCACTTTTTTAATGTGGTGTTTTGCCGCGACGAAGAAAACTTCGTCATCGGCTTCCACTACGGTTGAGCCGGTTGGCTCAATCGCCTGTCCCCGACGAAAAATCGCGGCCACACGAGCGTTGGTCTCAGGCAGATGAGTCTTCAGAGTTTTTACATCCTGGCCAACCAGCGGACCGCCGTAGTAGGCCTTAACTGCAACCAGCTGCACTTTGCGATTAGCAAAGTCGAGTACCTGTAATGCACCCGGATACTGCAGCAAGCGGCTGATGTAGTTGGTAACCACTTGCTCAGGAGAAATCAGAACGTCTATCGGGAAGGCGTCGTTGTTAAACAGGTCGCGCTGTTTCAGGTAAGCGGCCGAACGAATCCGGGAGATTTTGGTGGGCGTACGAAACAGGGTGTAAGCGATCTGACAGGCCACCATATTGGTTTCGTCAGAGTTCGTGACTGCAACCAGCATATCGGCATCGTCAGCGCCAGCATCGGCGAGAATCTGTGGATACGAACCTCGGCCATAAACCGTTTTAATATCGATTCGGTCCTGCAGCTCCCGCAAACGCGCGGCATCGGTATCAATAACCGTAATATCGTTTTGTTCGTTGGCCAGGTTCTCAGCGAGAGTACCACCAACCTGACCTGCGCCTAAGATAATAATCTTCATAAAGCACATCCCTGTTTTCTACCCTGTTGGGCAGTCTGTGGCTGTATGTGGCTCTGTCTCATCGCACTTTTTAACCCTTCACCAATAAGGCATAAAAGAAACCATCATGGCCATTCTCTTGCGGGAACAGCTGACGCCCGGCATTACAGGCGACTCCCGGAAGATTGTCCATAGCTGACAGGATATTCTCCAGTGGCCGGTGAGAAATATCCTGTCCTGCCTCAAGCTTAGCTGCGATAAAGCGCTCAACCTGATCGTTATTTTCCTGTGGCAATACCGAACAGGTTGCGTACAGCAAACGACCTCCGGGTTTTAGCAAATCCCAGGCGGTATTCAGCAGGGTTTGCTGCACATCAGCCAGTTGTTCAATATCGTCGCGCCGACGTAGTAATTTGATATCCGGATGGCGGCGGATCACGCCGGTTGCCGAACAGGGCGCATCCAACAAAACTGCATCATATTGTTCACCTTCCCACCAGGCGTCGGTATCTGCCATATCGGCGCAAACAACACTGGCTGATAGACCAGTACTATTGGAAAACAGACCAAGACGTTCCAGATTCTCTTCGACTCGTTCCAGACGTGATGCTTCCAGATCTAAGGCGGTGACATCGCAGTCAGCCGCTTCCAGTAGAGCGCAGGTTTTACCGCCCGGTGCGGCGCAGGCATCGAGTACCCTTTCGCCTTGCTGCGGTGCCAGAAGCAACGAAGCCAGCTGTGCGGCTTCATCCTGAACGCTGATATCGCCATCAGCGAATCCAGGCAGTTGAGTGACATCACAGGATTGCGCTAAATAGATGCCAAACGGAGCAAACTCTGCGGCGATGGCTTCAATACCTGCCTGCTGCAATCGCTCAAGATACGCTTCGCGGCTGCCGTGGCGCTGGTTAACTCGCAGACATAATGGTGGACGCTGATTGTTCTGCCCGAATACCTGTTGCCAGTCATCTGGCCAGGCTTTCTGCATCATTTTCATCAGCCATTTAGGATGGCTGGTGGCCGTTACCGGATTATTGTCCAGAGGAGCGGTCAGTTCCTGATACTCGCGTCCATAGCGTCGCAGGCAAGCATTAATTACCGACTTAGCGTACCCCTTACCCATTTCTTCACAGACATCGACCGTGGCATGAACCGCAGCATGGGGTGCTTTTTTCTGCACCTCCAGCTGGTACAAGCCGACAATCATTAATGCCTGCAGATCCTGATCTTCGTCACCAAACGGTGTTTTTAACAATATTTTGGTGATGGCATTGAGGCGCTGAAAGTAGCGACAACTGCCGAGTGCCATATCGCGCAAAAAACCGCGGTCGTCGTCGATGACCCGCTCTTCCAACTGTGGCAGCAGCTGATTCAGAGATTGCCCCTGCATCACCTGATGCAAAGCCTGGACAGCGGCGTAGCGAGCGGAAATCTGACTGCTTGAGGCTTTGCCGTATAAACTGCTCACAGTTCCGACGCCAGTACGTAATGAGACTGAAATAAGTTTGGCTGGCCGTTTATGACATCGGCGACCATCATCGCTTTTTTACCAGCCAGCTGGATTTGCTCCAGGCGCAATACCCCTTCGGCGCAGGCGACTTCGATACCGTCTGAGGACACATGTGCAATCGTACCGGGTTGCAGCTGAGTAACTTTTTCCAGCGGCGTTGCCCGGAGTACCCGGATTCTTTCGTTACCAAGCAAAGTGAAAGCCACCGGAAACGGGTTAAAGGCACGCACCCGCAACGCCAGATCGTCGGCATTCTGAGACCAATCCAGCAGGGCTTCTTCTTTTTTCAGTTTATGGGCGTAATTGGCCTGGGCGTCGTTTTGCTTCTCTGGTTGCAATTCACCCGCTTCGAGTTGTGCCAGCGTGGCCAGTAACGATTGTGGGCCAAGGGCAGCAAGGCGATCATGCAGACTGCCACCCGTATCATCGAGCGTAATACCGGTCGTGATCTTATGCAGCATATCGCCGGTATCAAGGCCGGCATCCATTTGCATGATGGTGATACCGGTCATTTTATCACCCGCCTCGATGCAGCGCTGAATCGGTGCGGCACCCCGCCAGCGAGGGAGCAGTGAAGCATGAACATTCAGGCAGCCGTGTTTGGGAGCGTCTAATACTGGCTGCGGTAATAACAAGCCGTAGGCGACAACAATCATCACATCGGCGTTGAGTGCTTCCAGCTGCTTCACATCGTCGTGGTGTTTGAAGTTGACCGGCTGGTACACATCAATGTTGTGTTCCAGAGCGACCTGTTTTACCGGGCTCGGTTGCAGCTTCTTACCACGGCCAGCCGGACGATCAGGCTGGCTGTATACGGCGATCACTTCATGTTCGCTATCAATCAGCGAACTCAGGTGAAGCGCTGCAAAATCCGGCGTGCCGGCAAATACAATTTTTAAGGGCATGGGTTTCTCTGGCTATCGCTGGATGGTTTATTTGCGGCGCGCTTCAAGCTTGTGTTTTTTGTCGAGCTTGTCTTTGATGCGTTTGCGCTTCAGGGGCGAAACGTAGTCCACCATTAACTTACCTTCCAGGTGATCTTCTTCGTGTTGAATACACACTGCCAGAAGACCTGTGCACTCCATCTCGAACGGCTTACCGTCACGATCCAGCGCTTTCACCAGACAGTGTTCAATACGGGTCACTTCTTCATAGAAGCCGGGTACTGACAGACAACCTTCCTGCATGGTTTCGGGGTCACCTTCTAACACGGTGATTTCCGGGTTGATAAATACCAGCGGCTCGGTTTTGTCTTCGGACACATCGATGGTGATGATGCGCTCGTGGATATCCACCTGAGTTGCCGCCAGTCCGATCCCCGGTGCGTCGTACATGGTTTCGAACATATCGTCGATGATGGTGCGAATACGGTCATCCACTTGCGCCACAGGCTTTGCCACTGTGCGTAAACGTTGATCCGGGAATTCAAGAATTGGAAGTAATGCCATAAAGAATCTGTACTTAAAAAGCCACTGCGGTTATTAACGGGTTATAGAAACTGCTTATAGATAACTACGGCGTTCGCTTGCTACACTGCGGACAGTGAACTGCATATGTCGCCAAAGACTAATAATAAAGGGAATAGAGGATGAGCAAAACCTTCAAACGCTTTCTCCTTGCCGGTTTAGTGACGGTTTCTGCAACCGCCGCGGCAATTGATGTAAAGCCTGACGCCCCTAAGCGTTATGTTGTAGAAGAAGGTGATACCTTATGGAGCATCGCAGAGCGTTATGCCGACGATGCCTGGAATTGGCCGGAAATCTGGTATCAGAACAACCAGATTAAGAACCCTCACCTGATTTTTCCGGGCGACGAGATTGGTCTTGTCACCATTAATGGTGAAACCAAAGCAACGGTTATCAAGCGTGGTATGGCCAGCCGCACCGTTAAGTTATCCCCAGGCTTAGTAAAAATGCAGCCAACCGCGAGGGTAGAATCGATTGAATCTGCCATCCCGGCAATTCCCCTGGACGCAATCCGTGGTTTCCTGCGGGACCACCGTGTTGTTGAACAACAGACGCTATCGAAAGCCCCCCGTGTAATCGCCGGATCGAACGGACATATTCTGATGGGTGCCGGTGAAACCGTATATGCCCGTGGTGATTTCTCTGATGCCGAAGCCGCTTATGGTGTTTTCCGTCAAGGTCAGGTTTACGTTGATCCCACCAGCGATGAAGTACTTGGTGCAGAAGCACTGGATATCGGTTTGGCACGAGTTGATGCGCTGGACGGTGATATTGCAACCATGACGCTGGATCGTACGAATCAGCAGGTATCTGTGGGTGATCGTTTATTGACCACAGAAGATCGTGAATTAATCGCTCGTTATTACCCTAAGCCGCCAGCCGTTGATGTTAAAGGTCAGGTATTGGCTGTGTCCGGCGGCGTGAGTCAGGTTGGTCAATACGATGTGGTTGTGCTGAATCGGGGTGAACGTGACAAGTTAGTGCCGGGATCGGTACTGGTGATCGAAAAAACCGGCGCGATCGTTTATGACCGGATTGCCGGAGAAGACGTGCGTTTACCCAATACACGTGCTGGTACACTGATGGTATTCCGTACGTTTGATAAGTTGTCTTACGCATTGGTGATGCGCGCAACCAGTCCATTGCGGGTGGGTGACCACTTCGCCACTCCGTAACAGGAGGCAATATGATGCTCAGGGAAGAGCTGGTAAAAGCCTGGTGGAAACTCACAAAACTGCCGGGTGTTGGCAGTGTCACAATCGGTGATATCCGCCAGCAACTCTCTCATCCAAACGACCTGTTGAACTGCACTCCGCAGCAGCTGGTTTCTATGGGATTAAAACCCGAAGCTGCCCAGCGCTGGTGCGATGATCGCTCCCTGTTACAAGGTTTCGAAAAACTGCAGGCTTGGTGTCAGTTTAACGATTACGGTGTCTTACTGGCGGGTGTAGAACCTTATCCTGAAGCGTTGGCTGTTCTGCGAGATGCGCCGACCATTCTGTATTATCACGGCAATGTCGATTGCCTGAAAAAGCCAATGGTTGCGATGGTCGGCAGTCGAAAGCCGACTCAGTATGGCGCGCAATGGGCACAACAAACCGCATCTGAATTGTCAGCAGCAGGCGTCACAGTGGTCAGTGGTCTGGCGATGGGGATTGACGGTCATGTGCATCAAGGTGCGATTCATGGTGGTGGCAGCACCATTGCTGTGATGGGTAGCGGTCCAGACGTGATTTACCCACAGCGACACCTTGGGTTGGCACAAATGATTATGCAAGATGGCTTATTGCTGTCTGAATTTATGCCAGGCACCGAACCTCAATCACGACACTTTCCATCCCGCAATCGCATCATCAGTGGTTTGAGCCTTGCCACTGTGGTGGTTGAAGCCGCCATTAAGAGTGGCTCGCTGATAACCGCACGTCAGGCGGCAGAGCAGGGACGTGACGTGTTCGCCTTGCCCGGACTGGTGACGAATCCGACGAGCCAGGGATGCCACCAGTTGATCCGCGAGGGTGCCTACCTGGTTCAGAATACTCAGGATATTTTGGACGAACTGGGACTGGCAACAACAAGCTCCTCGGAGCAGGCCAATTTGCCGTTGGCAGGCCGGCCGGTCTCTGCCAGGCAATCTCGTATTATTGCTCCGGAGGCAGAGGACGTTGCGCAACCTCGGTCTGTTGTTCCGGAAACTGTCGGTGAATCGCTGGAACCTGTGCCGGATCTTGTTACGCATATTGATTTTCAGGCAACCAGTGCAGATATCATCGCGATTCGCAGCGACCTGTCGATGGTGGAGCTATTACCGGCGCTGATGGAGCTGGAACTTGATGGCTGGATTGCACAGGCACCCGGTGGGTATCAGCGACTGAAATAGCGCTTTTGTCGCTGCCAATCACGCTTCCTTTCATTCCTGCGCTTGTCGCTGCCAAAGCCTTGCGGTAGTGTTCCGCCTTTGTACTGAACCCCGTGCAGTTTTTAACCTGATAGCAGATACGATATGAATCCCTGGCACTTAGAACAAGCGCGCCGCTGCGTCGAGCAGGGCGGTGTCATTGCCTACCCGACCGAGGCAGTTTGGGGCCTAGGCTGTGATCCGACCAATGATGAGGCGATTCAGCGCATTCTCGATATCAAGCAACGACCATGGCAGAAAGGCATGCTGGTGGTTGCTGCGTCATTGGATCAGCTGGATGACTATCTGCTGCCGTTATCCGGCGACGATTTCAACCTGGTGAATGCCACCTGGCCGGGACCGGTAACCTGGGTTCTGCCCTGTGAAGAATCAGTTTCGCCATTATTGAGAGGCGAGACCCGCAATGATCAGCCGACGCTGGCGGTTCGTATCAGCGCTCACCCTATGGTGCGGGCATTGTGTGAAAAAGCCGGGCCTCTGGTATCCACCTCTGCTAATCCTGCCGGGCGCGAGCCCGCCCGCTCGGTGGTGCAGCTGCGGCAATACTTCAAGCCAGCTACGATAAAAACCTTTGGTGGCAAACAAGTGGTCGATTTTATTCTGCCGGGCAATCTTGGCGGTCAGAAACAACCTTCAGAAATTCGCACGCTGGACGGCCAGCGACTGCGATAAGGAATTTTTATGAGTCATAGCAGCACTGTGGATGTAGCAGCGGTAAAAGCGTATTTCCTCGATCTGCAGGATCGGATTTGTGCCGCGTTAGAGGCGCAGGATGGTCAGGCACAGTTCGTTGAAGACGCCTGGGACCGCGATCCGAGTGACAGTGCGCTGGCGCTGACCGGGGGCGGCCGAACTCGTGTAATTGCTGATGGTGCGGTGATCGAAAAAGGCGGTGTCAACTTCTCGCACGTGAAAGGCCCACAGCTGCCTGCATCCGCCACTGCCAGTCGCCCGGAATTAGCGGGCCGCAGCTTTCAGGCATTGGGTGTCTCTCTGGTTATTCACCCGAACAATCCCTATGTACCGACGTCACATGCCAATGTGCGGTTATTTATCGCAGAGAAAGAAGGTGAAGAGCCAGTCTGGTGGATGGGCGGTGGTTTCGACCTGACGCCCTTCTATCCTTATGAAGAAGACGTGGTTCACTGGCACCAGACTGCGAAAGATTTGTGTGAACCTTTCGGTGCCGAGGCGTTTCCTAAGTACAAGAAATGGTGTGATGAATACTTCTTTCTGAAGCATCGTAACGAAACCCGCGGTGTCGGTGGCTTGTTCTTCGATGATCTGAACGAATGGGAGGGCGAGCTTAACTTTGAAAAGAGTTTCGCATTTATGCAGGCTGTGGGCGATGGGTACATTGATGCCTATGTCCCGATCGTTGCCAGACGCAAAGACGAGCCTTTTGGTGAACGTGAGCGCAAATTTCAGCTTTATCGCCGTGGCCGTTACGTCGAATTTAACCTGGTGTTTGATCGTGGCACCATATTTGGTCTGCAAACCGGTGGTCGCACTGAATCGATTCTGATGTCGCTGCCTCCGGTTGCGCATTGGGATTACGACTGGCAGCCCGAACCCGGTAGCCCGGAAGCTCGCTTGTACGAAGAGTTTCTGCCTCACAAAGATTGGGTGTAAGAAACATTAGGTGTAACAACGCAGAGGACAATAATGACCGATTTGTACGCGGTAATGGGCAATCCGATTGGCCATAGTAAATCGCCCCAGATACATACAGCGTTTGCTAAAATTACCGATCAAAATATGTTGTATTCAGCGATTTTGGTGCCACTGGATGGCTTCGATGCTGCTGTTGATGACTTCTTTCGTCGTGGCGGTAAAGGCCTGAACATTACAGTGCCTTTTAAAGAGGATGCCTGGCGTTACGCCGATAAGTTTTCTGCTCGTGCTCAGCGCGCCGAAGCAGTAAATACCCTGCAGAAGCTTGAGGACGGCACTGTATTGGCCGACAACACCGATGGCGTTGGTATGGTGCGCGACATTATGGTGAATCAGGGCGTTGTTATCGAAGGTAAGCGCGTGTTGATTCTTGGCGCCGGTGGAGCCGTACGCGGTATTCTACAGCCGGTGCTGGAGCAGAAACCTGCCAGCATCACCCTGGCTAATCGCACCGTGAGCAAGGCCGAGGCACTGGCAAACGACTTTGCGGATTTGGGCGACATCACGGTATCTGGTTTTGCTGACGCTTCCGGTGAATTCGATTTGATTATTAACGGTACCTCCGCCAGCCTGGCGGGTGAACTGCCTCCGGTTCCGGCGTGTTGTATTTCCTCTGATACCGTCAGCTACGACATGATGTACGGCGCCGAAACCACGGTATTTAACCAGTGGGCACTGGATCACGGTGCGGCTAAAGCCATTGATGGCTTGGGTATGTTAGTCGAGCAGGCTGCTGAAGCCTTTTTATTATGGCGTGAAGTGCGGCCGGCAACGGAAGGTGTAATGAGTGCTATCCGGGAAGATCGCCGACGCTAGCGCCTTTCGCTTAAAACCGAAGAATCAGAAACCGCCTTACTGGAAACAGAAGGCGGTTTTTTTAAGGTGGATCTGACTTATGCGCACCAAAATAGAGCAGTTGTACTCCCGCCACAAAAAAGGCCGCATAAAGCGGCCTTTTTCGTACTCGATAATCCGAAGATTATATAGAGTAGTACATGTCGAATTCTTCCGGGCTGACTTGATGGGTGTGCTCACCGGGCACATACGAAGCCATATCTCTATCAATCAGCCACAAAAAAAGGCCGCATAAAGCGACCTTTTTCGCACTCGATAATCCGAAGATTATACAGAGTAGTACATGTCGAACTCTTCCGGGTGAGTCGTGTGCTCAACGCGGTATACATCTTCCATTTTCAGGTCAATGTAAGCTTCGATCATGTCTTTAGTGAACACGTCGCCCTGAGTCAGGAAGTCTGAGTCTGCCGCCAGGGAATCCAGAGCTTCACGCAGGCTACCAGCAACCTGTGGAATTGCAGCAGCTTCTTCAGCTGGCAGATCGTACAGGTCTTTGTCAGCCGCATCGCCAGGGTGGATCTTGTTCTGAACACCGTCCAGGCCAGCCATCAGGATAGCTGCGAAGGCCAGGTATGGGTTAGCAGTCGGATCCGGGAAGCGAGCTTCAATACGCTTACCTTTAGGGCTTGCAACGTATGGAATACGGATAGAAGCAGAACGGTTACGAGCAGAATATGCCAGCATTACCGGAGCTTCGAAGCCTGGGATCAGACGCTTGTAAGAGTTGGTAGACGGGTTGGTGAAAGCATTCAGCGCTTTAGCGTGCTTAATGATACCACCGATGTAGAACAGAGCTGTTTCGCTCAGGCCAGCATAGCCGTCACCAGCGAATTGGTTTTCGCCATCTTTCCAGAAAGAAGTGTGAACGTGCATACCAGAACCGTTATCACCAACAACTGGCTTAGGCATAAAGGTAGCAGACTTGCCGTAAGCAGCAGCAACGTTGTGAACAACGTATTTCAGCATTTGAACTTCGTCAGCTTTCTTAACCAGCGTGTTGAACTTAACGCCAATCTCGTTCTGACAAGCAGTAGCTACTTCGTGGTGGTGAACTTCAACGTCCAGGCCAATCGCTTCCATGGTGTTACACATAGCAGCACGGATGTCGTGAGAGCTATCAACTGGTGGAACCGGGAAGTAACCGCCCTTAACGCCTGGACGGTGGCCCAGGTTGCCGCCTTCCATTACAGCTTCAGTGTTCCAAGCTGCTTCGTCAGAGTTGATCTTGTAGAAGCAACCAGACATGTCCGCGCCCCAGCGAACGTCATCAAAGATGAAGAATTCTGGCTCAGGACCGAAGAAAGCTGTATCGCCCAAACCGGTAGACTGCAGGTAAGCTTCAGCGCGCTTAGCAACAGAACGTGGATCACGCTCGTAACCTTGCATAGTTGAAGGCTCGATGATGTCACAACGCAGAACCAGAGTAGCGTCTTCAGTGAACGGATCCAGGAAAGGCGTGCTGTCGTCTGGCAGCAGAATCATGTCGGATTCGTTAATACCTTTCCAACCAGCGATGGAGGAACCATCAAACATTTGGCCAGTTTCGAAGAAATCTTCGTCTACGTAACGAGCAGGGATAGAAACGTGCTGCTCTTTACCTTTAGTATCGGTGAAACGCAGGTCAACCCAGCGTACATCATTTTCTTTGATCAAATTCAGAGTGTTCTCTGACATCTTATTATCTCCAGATGCTGGTTCAATTTGATACGAGGTTCTCACCTCGGCTGTTGTGCTAAAACTTAGATGAATACCCTTGAGCAATTAGTGTGCCACTCATTAACATGCTGCAGGCCGCACAAAATCTGGGCCTTCAGTGTGACGAGCAATCAAGGGCGCACCAAAAAAATACATAGCCAAAATACAATGCACCAAAATAATGCAAAAAAGCGCTGAGGCCTGCGGTATTCCATAAAAGCTTGCACAGTATAGGTTCACATAGGGGATTGCGTATACGAAAAAACACCAAAATACAGACATAAAATTGATATGCCGCAGCAGGCTGAACTCAGGTATAATCGCGCCTCATTTTTTATGGTGTTGATGCGTCCTGTTATACAGGACCCAGGTTTGCAGCAACGCCCTCACTTTAAGACAGGCTACTGCTGTGATCGATAACTTAAGAAACATCGCCATCATCGCCCACGTTGACCATGGTAAAACGACCCTGGTTGACAAGCTGCTGGAACAATCCGGGACTCTGGATCGTAACCAGGGCGGCGAGCGTGTGATGGACTCCAACGACCAGGAAAAAGAGCGTGGTATTACCATTCTGGCGAAAAACACCGCCATTAAGTGGAACGACTACCGCATTAACATCGTAGACACCCCTGGACACGCCGATTTCGGTGGTGAAGTAGAGCGTGTGATGTCGATGGTTGATTCCGTATGTCTGTTAGTAGACGCGGTTGACGGGCCAATGCCTCAGACTCGTTTCGTAACTCAGAAAGCGTTCGAACGTGGCCTGCGTCCTATTGTTGTCATCAACAAAATCGACCGTCCAGGCGCACGCCCTGACTGGGTAATGGACGAGATCTTCGATTTGTTTGACCGTTTAGGGGCGACCGAAGAGCAGCTCGACTTCCCGGTTATCTACGCTTCTGCTCTGAATGGTATCGCTGGCGATGATCCGGACAACATGGCCGACGACATGTCGCCACTGTTCCAGATGATTGTTGATCACGTTGAAGCACCAAAAGTTGAGCTGGACGGCCCGTTCCAGATGCAGGTTTCAGCACTGGACTACGACAGCTTCGTTGGTGTCATCGGTGTTGGCCGCATCACCCGTGGTAAGCTGAAGCCAGGTACTGACATCCAGCTGATCACGGCTGAAGGTAATACCCGCAAAGGTCGTATTCAGCAGGTCAAAGGTTTCCACGGTCTGAACCGTGTCGATGTCGAAGAAGCCGCTGCTGGCGACATCGTTTGTATTTCCGGTATCGATGGTCTGAACATTTCAGACACCTTATGTGATCCAAACAATGTTGAAGCACTGACACCGTTGAGTGTTGATGAGCCAACCGTATCCATGACCTTCCAGGTGAACAACTCGCCGTTTGCCGGTAAAGAAGGTAAATACGTGACCTCGCGTAACATCAAAGACCGTCTGGATCAGGAACTGATCCACAACGTTGCTCTGCGTGTTGAGCCTGGCGATTCTCCTGAGAAATTCAAAGTATCTGGCCGTGGTGAATTACACCTGTCAGTACTGATCGAAACCATGCGTCGTGAAGGTTTCGAAATGGCGATTGGTAAGCCAGAAGTCGTTCAGAAAGAAGTGGACGGCGAACTGCAAGAGCCATACGAGCAAGTGGTTATCGACATCGAAGACGAGCACCAGGGTTCGGTAATGGAAGAGATGGGTAACCGTCGTGCGGAAATGACCAACATGGTTCCGGATGGCAAAGGCCGTACTCGTCTTGAATTCATTATGCCAGCACGTGGCCTGATTGGTTTCCGTAACCAGTTTATGACCATGACATCCGGCTCCGGTATCCTGACCAATGTATTCGATCACTATGGTCCGGTTCAGGCTGCGCTGGGATCTACCCGTCATAACGGTGTGCTGGTTTCCATGGTTGCCGGTAAGGTGCTGGGTTATGCCTTGTTCACTCTGCAGGATCGTGGTCGTCTGTTCGTTGAGCCTGCAGTTGAAGTATACGAAGGCATGATTGTTGGTCTGCACAGCCGTGATAACGACCTGGTGGTTAACCCTACTAAGGCCAAGCAGCTGACCAACGTTCGTGCGTCGGGTACCGATGAAGCGATCAACCTGACTCCGCCAGTACGTCATACGCTGGAACAGGCGCTGGAATTCATCGAAGACGATGAGTTGGTAGAGGTAACACCAGAAAGCATCCGTCTGCGTAAGAAGCTGTTAAAAGAGAACGAACGTAAGCGCGCGAAAAACAAGTAAGCGCTCATTTTCGGCTCAATAAAAAACCCGCACTGGTAACCCAGTGCGGGTTTTTTATTATCCGCCAATCATCAGGATGGATAAAAACAGGCGTATGCAGGCACAATACCGCTTTGGCCCGTATTTTTGTGAACGCTGCATCAATATGTGTGCGCTTTGTTAATAGTCAAATGTAAAATCGCTGGCTAAACTAGCCCGTCATTCGAATATCAGCTGGAGGCACTGGAGCAGCCAGCCAAGCAAGGAGCTTATTCAGCATGAAACGACCACAGCGTTCTGCTCTGGTACGCGCTGCCATTTCTGGTGTATGTGCGGCATTTATTTCTGGTTGTGCCACTTATGGTGCAGGGGTCAATCAGGCCATTACTCAGGTTCAGCAAGGCGATCTTGTTGGTTCTGAGGCCTCGTTCAAAAAGGCGCTAAAACCGGTCGGTAACGACGCACTGTTATACCACATGGAACTCGGTGTGATTAAACATCTGCAAGGTGATTATGCGAGCAGTAACCAATTACTGAATAAGGCGGAACGCATAGCCGAAGACCTGGAAACAACCAGTATTACCAGCTCACTGGCAGTGATGATGTCGAACCCGCGTCAGGGTCCTTACGGTGGCGCAGACTTCGAAAAGATGTTCATCAACTATTACAAAGCGATGAACTACTTTGGCCTGGCGCAAAGTGCCACAACACGCAATGAACGGCTGGATGCTTTAGATGGTGCACGCATTGAATCGCGTCGTCTGATTATCCGTCTTAACGATCTCAATAGCCGCAAAGGCACCTACGCCCAGCAGAAAGATAAAGATCAACAGACCTTTACCCAATTGCTGAAAATTTTCGAGAAGCTGCAAGGCAATCTGATCGATATGGATCAGCTGGAATACCGCGATGATGCGATGGCGCATTATCTCACCGGTATCAGCTTTGAAATGAACGGCGAATACGATGACGCCCGTATCAGCTATCAGAAGGCGGCGAAATCCTACGAGGACGGTTTTGTTAAGCAGTTCCGCCTGGACGACGATATGACGTCCCAGGCCTGGTTCGACGTCGTTCGCATGATGCGTAAAATGGGTGATCAAAATGATGCGCGTCGGCTGGCGAAACGTAAACTGAGCAAAAAGCAGCGCGCCGAGCTGGATAAATGGGATGATACAGCTCAGCTGATTGTGGTTGAAGATAAAGGTCTGGCACCGCATCGCAAAGAAATGAACCTTGAACTGTCGGTTAACCCGACATTGCAGGCGCTGGAAATTCGCCCGTATTTATTCCAGAACGACAATGCCCAGCTTGCCTGGTTTTATGTGTTGTACGCTGATAAAGGCATTCTCGATGCCGTAGCTAACTATCTGGATGCAACCGAAGTGGGCTTTGTCTTTAACAGCTTCACCAAAACGGTAACGCTAGGACCACTGTGGGATACTGCTGAAGATCTGGGTTTGATTCAGGCGATTGGCAACTCCATGCGTATCACCATCCCTTATTACGACCCGATCAAAAAGATGGGCGAGACTGAGCTGATGGTGGGCGATAAAAGCTACAACCTGATCAAGTCTTCCAACCCGGCGCAGATGGGTTTGCAGGAGCAAATCGTCAACTCCGGTTTTGATATCCAGATGGCGCTGGCCCGCTCTGCGTTAAAAGCCTTAACGGCGGCAAAAGTCGGTGATGTGGGTGGGCAATACGGTGGCCTGTTAGCCACGGTCGGTAAATTAACCGCCCAACTGACCGATGCTGCCGAAACCCGTAACTGGTTACTATTGCCCAGCGATGTGCGTATCCGCCGGCTTGCGCTGGAGCCGGGTCAACACCAGCTGACTCTGGATTCGACGTTAGAATACGGTTTGCATCATCGGGAGCAGAAAAATATTGATCTGAAGTCAGGTGAGATTCATCTCTGGCAGGTACGCTCTTTGGCACCCGTTGCCGGAGCACCATCCAGCGCTGTAAAAAGTCTGGTTCAAACCGGCAACTAAACTATTATCCAACTATCTAAAAAGCTAACGCATAAAAAGGAACGAAATTATGCTGAAACAAGTCTCGACTCTGTCTGCCATTGCTAAAGTAACTGCGGCTACCTTGTTAGGCGCTTCCGTTCTGCTGTCTGCAGGCTGCGCGACTAAGGTTTCGCGCATCTCTGCCAGCGAAGAAGTCGCGCTGTCTGATCGCTGGAACGCCAAGGACTCTGAGCTGGTTGCCAATGAAATGATCGAAGACATGCTGTCTTTCCCATGGGCGCGTGATTTCGAAATGGATAACAGCCGTCGTCCAACCGTCATCATTTCCCGTATCCGCAACAAATCTCATGAGCATATCGCAATCGATACTTTCACTAACGACATTAAGCGCGCCATCATTCGCTCTGGTCGAGCCGATTTTGTTGCCGGTGGCGAAGAGCGTGAAGCGATACGTGAAGAACGCCGTGATCAGGAACTGAATGCCCGTAACGCTGCAGCGCAGGGTCAGGAAAACGCAGCCGATTTTGCTCTGTCTGGTGCTGTGAATTCCATTGTTGATCAGGTCGGTGATGATCGTGTGACCTTTTATCAGGTTGATATGAAATTGATCGACATGGAATCGAACCGTGAAGTATGGAATGGTCAGAAGAAGATCCAGAAGCTGCAGGAAAAATCTTCTTTCGGTTTCTAACTCCGCTTCAGAAAAAGGAATAACAGACAATGACTAGACTTCTGTTGCGTAACCGGGCTTTGTTAAAACACTCGCTGCAGAAAACGCTGGTGTTGGTGATTGCAGCCAGTGTCACGGTTGCCTGTATGCCACAAAACAGTAGACCTCAATCGGCTGATGCAACAAATCGTATGAGCCAGAGCGGTTCACCTTCCTGGTTGACCAATACCCCGGAAATGCCGGGTATGGCTTATGGTGTTGGCTCGATAGAAGTGTATGGCAACAAAACCGAGGCATTGAAGCGCGCGGGTGAATTGGCCCGTGTTGATCTGGTGAGTCAGCTGAAGGTGACTGTGTCGGGTGATTTCAGTTCCGATATCACAGAACGCAGCGGCACTAACCGTGAAAGCGAAGTACAGAAGGTTATTCGCAATCACGTCCGTAGCCAGGTGCCTCCGGTTGAGCTGGATGAAGCTCAGATTGTTAAAACCCACATCGATGGCAAATACGCGTATGCCTTAGCAGAGCTGGATCGTTCAAAGGTCGCTGCACGCTTGCGTCGTGACGTGCTGGAAGTGGATGATCAGCTGCAACAGATTGCAGCCAAACAGCCTCAGGGCAATCGCTTGCAACAACTGCAGCCGCTGTTACCGGCGCTGACGTTGTTCGCTAAACGCGATCGTATCGGCGAGCGTCTTGCTCTGGTCAGTATGGATCGCCGCAAGCCTCGTCTGGATTCAGACCTGGTGGCATTGCAGGATCGTATCAACACTCTGATCGACCGGCTGCAGGTAACGATCAGCTTGCAGGACTCCGGTGCACAGGAAATTGGCGGCGGTATTATCGAAGCGTTAACCGACCAGGGCCTGCGAGTTGCAGACTCAGGTGCGGATCTGGTGTTTGAGGTGAATGCCGCTCTGACCGGTAAAGAACAACGTGGCAGTTTTTACGTGTTTGCCGATAGTCGGGTGACCATTCGTGACGGCGCCGGCCGGGCATTAAGCTCGTTCAGTAAGCAGGCGAAAGGTGTTTCCGGGCTGGAAGATGTGGCTCGTCAGAAAGCGGCTCGTAACGTTGCTAAAATGTTAGGTCAGGAACTGGCCGTGGCCCTGGTTGATAAAATTAACTGAGGCTTCCGTTCGCCAATGACCGCATAAAAAACGCCACGTGACGCATGTGTTACGTGGCGTTTTTTATGACCGTTTATTTCGTAGAAATCAGTGCTGGCATGGCTACTGTGGCAGATTCTGCTGTAAGAAGCGGACCATATTGCCACCCATCACGGCACGAATATCTTCCACCGAATAACCGGCTTTTAGCATCTCATCCGTCAGCACTGCCAGCTCGGATGCATCAAACGGTGTAGTTACGGCGCCATCAAAATCCGAACCCAGAGCAATATGTTCCACGCCTAGTAAATCAATGCCATAACTGATGGCTTTGACGATATTTTTGGGATTGGCTGTGCACACTGCAGCATCCCAATAACCGATACCAATAATGCCGCCGCCCTCTGCGATTTGGGTCATGAGCTGATCGCTGATATTTCGATGAGTCGGACAATGGCCATGCAGACCGGTATGGCTGACAATTAATGGTGAATCGGTCAAAGTCAGAACATCTTCGACTACCTGGGGGGAGGAGTGGGAAACATCGATCATAATACCGAGAAGATCCATTTCCCTGACGGCTTGTTTGCCAAATGTGGTCAGACCTTCGTTCGAATGACCGTGCAGAGAGCCGCCCAGTTTATTATCGAAAAAGTGTTGCAGACTCATCATTCGGAAGCCGGCATCGTAGAGTTTCTGAATATTATCCAGGTCACCTTCAAGCGCGTGCGAGCCTTCGCTGCCGATTAAACCACCGAGAATCTTTGTGCCATTTTCTTTCTTCTGTAGCAGGGCGTTCAGCTCTCGCTGATTACGCACCAGCATAAATTGCTCAGGATTGTCTTCTGCCAATTGCTGCAACCGCGAAGCCTGATATAAAGCGCGCTCGGTAAGATTCTGCCAGGTATTAACAGGCCACCCCTGGGCGATCGCGAGTGCGGTGATGTTATCGAAAGCGTCTTCGCTGTTGCTTTGGTAATTCTGTCCAGCTGGTGATTTAGTCACCGTGGTAAACATCTGTAGAGCAACATTACCCTCCAGGTAGCGGGGTAAATCGCCATGGCCACGATTGTGTCGGTCGTTTAAATCGCGCTGCCACAGCGTGGTGTCGGCATGCCAATCGCCAATGATTAAATGTGAATGCAGTTTCTTTGCTTCGGCAGAAATGGTGTAGGGTGCGTGGGCAGTTACGCCGTTTTGTTTTTGTTCTATCTGAGAACTGATAAATTCGCAGCCGCTTAACAGCCAACTGGTGGATAGCAATAACAGTGGTTTAATCAGTGTGTGCATAACTCAGACTCATTCAGGCTTGGTCTGAGATTAATAAAGTTATCGGCAAAGAAAAAGCCCGCAGTGGTTAAGCCGCGGGCTTTTTTTGTGAAGCTTTTGTTCAGTGATTGGTACAACAGACCTTACTGACGGATACCTTCGATAAACAGACCAATTTCTACGTGAGTAGATGCCGGACCTAAATTGTAAGTGATGCCGTAGTCAGACAGCTTCAGTGTGGTTTTACCTTCGAAACCAACACGGTAGCCACCCCATGGGTCTTTACCTTCACCAATTTTCGTTACCGGGAAAGTGATCGATTTGGTTACACCGTGCAGAGTGAAATCACCGGTGACTTCCGCTTCGGTATCGCTGATAGCTTTGAAACTGGTGCTCTGGAACGTGGATTTAGGGTATTTGGAAACATCCAGAAAATCAGAGTTTTTCAGATGCTTATCACGTTCCGCGTGGTTGGAATCGATGCTGGCGGTATCAATCTCAACCAGAATTGAGGATTTCTCCGGAGCGCCTGCGTCGTACTCAAACTGTCCTTCAAAAGTGTTGAATCGGCCCAGTAACCAGCTGTATCCCAGGTGTTGAATTTTAAATTGGATAAACGCGTGCGCACCTTTGGTGTCGATGTCATAAGTGGCTGCCTGAGTCAGCGGAGCCAGAGTTGCCGCGGCGGTCACGCCCAGAGCCAATAGTAGTTTTTTCATGTGTGCTTCCTTTGTTAGTGAATTCAGTTCGCTTTTAACATACGCACCAGGGTGCGATCTTTATCAATCACATGGTGTTTCACTGCTGCAGCTGCATGCAATGCCACCAAACCCATCAGGCTCCAGGCCAGACCCCAATGAATAACGCCCGCGACGTCTTCCTGATTATCCATCATTAAGCTCGCTGGAACTTCGAACCAGCCAAAAACCTCAATCGCGCGGCCATCGGCGGTGGAAATTAAATAACCGCTGACAAAAAGCGCCAGCATTAACAAATACAGCAAAATGTGGGCTAAGTGAGCAACCTTATGTTCCCAGACTTTATTTCCCAACTCTTCTGGTCGGGTATTCAGTATGCGCCACGCCAGACGTCCACCCCAGGCTAACGCCAGCAAAATACCGGCACCCTTGTGTAAATCAAGAGAATCGCGGTACCACGTATCGTAGTAGGTAAGCTCGACCATATACAGCCCTAAGCCAAACAGGCCAAAAATTGCCAGAGCCATCAACCAGTGGAGAGCAATACTGATCCAGCCATAGCCTTCTGCACTGTTTTTGAATTGCGCCATCGCTTCTACCTGAGATTCATACTGAACGAGATGGCCTTACCTTAACGCCAACCGATTGTTTAAAAAATAGCTTTATATTGACAACTATTGTGCGAATATGAACAAGTAAAGTTCTGTATGGAATCATCAGTGAGCAGTCTTAACTGGGACGACATCCGCGTCGCCTATACCGTGGCCGAAAGTGGCAGCCTCAGTGCCGCTGGCCAGTTGTTGGGTATGACCCATTCAACCGTTTTGCGCCGGGTCAATCAGCTGGAACAGCAGTTGGGTCAGCGTCTTTTTATTCGGCATCAGCGAGGTTACCGCCTTACCGAGGCAGGCCATTTGTTGCTGGATAAAGGAAAGCCCGTCGCAGCAGATATTCAGATGTTGCAGAACAGCCTGATGATGCTTGGCAGTTCACCGTCCGGTACGATTCGTATCTCAACGGTATCTGATTTTTCACAGTTTCTGGCACCGTTGATTGCCGGCTTTCGTCAGCAATATCCGCAAATCCGGGTAGAAACGATGGCAACGGATGAAATTCTGTCGCTCAGCCGTGGTGATATTCATGCCGCATTGCGGATTGGTTCCCAGCCAGCGGAGCCTGATCTGATCGCCAAGCCACTGATAAAAATTGGCCTGAATTATTTTGCGTCGGAAGGTTACATAGAGCGTTTCGGGTTACCTCAGAGTACCGCGGATGTTGGTCGCCATTTATGGATTCTGCCTACGGGTGACAAGCATCAGATTCCGGCGATTAACGACTTGTATGAAAAGCTGGATGCCGAACAAATCGTGTTTCAGAGCAACAGTTTTAACGATATTTATTACGCCGTGTTGCAGGGCATGGGGATCGGTCCGTTTGAATCATTACACCGCCCGAATCTGCTGAGTGAAGGTTTACGCCGGGTGGATTTCGGCCTCAACTTCGAAGCCGAGCCGCTGTGGTTGGTGTACCACAAAGATATGAAAGACAGCGTTAGAATTCGGGCGTTGCAGGAGTATTTAGTAAGGGCGTTGCCAGAGTTGGCGGGGCAGTAGTTCAAGCTATCTGTATTGCTGTAACAGCGTTAAAAATATCCTCAAAATGCTCATTTATAACTATAAACTCCGCTTTTTCAGATATTTTTGCCTTGTTTCAGCTGCTTCGATGACACTTGCACTGAATTAGCAAAGATAGTGAGTAGGATGGATATTTTTTCAAAGCAGCAACAGGATGTTGCGCTGGCCCGGCAGGATTAGGGATGGCCCTTCGGGGCGGCGGCTGAAAAGATATCCGTTGTATGAACGGACATCTTTCCGGTTTCATTAAATCACGCAAACTGACTGGCCAGGCCCATCTCAGAAGACATGCACGGCACCTGACGGCAGATATGCACCAGGTTGTCGGCTTCTTTACGGCTCATAAAGGCTTTGAAGTCTTCGCTCTGGTAAGCCGGAGTAAACAGGTGCTCAACCGCCTGTTCTACTAATTCATCCAGATCATTCGCAAACGGCTCGCCGATCAAGGTATGGATAATGATGTTCGACATGGTCATATCCATTGGGATCAGCGGCTGACCTACTTTAAAGATGTAGGTCTCATTCACCTCTTCAAACAGACGCATTGCCAGATAGGCTTCGCCCATGATGGCGGCAAGACCGCCCTCTTTATTCATTTCCTGCGGTGGTGTTGTAAAGAACTCGCTGGCTACGCGAATCACCGGTTGAACATAATCTATCAGGCCCACTTCCAGGGCGGCAGACTGCAGTGCATCAAGCATGGTTGGTACGTCTTCAATGTAACGCACAACAAAATCGTAGAGTTTTTCTAATGGCTGGTCTTCCGATACCTGAACCACACGAGCGACCTGTTCAAGGCGGCTGTTCAATGCCTGATGTAACTGTTGGCTATTGGCTTCCTCTGCAATTGCGGAGTTAATAAGGTTTTGAATTGCTTCCATGTTCCTGCCTTCTTTTGTCCGTTGCTGAGTCAAAGGTCTGGCGAATTTTTCAGTAAAAATTCTGACCTGTTTTGTCCTGAGTTGTCACATGCGGAATAGCTTACAAGCTTTGTTTTAATCCGCAATGGATAAAACCGACATCAATCAGACGGATTTGATCTAAAAAACTGATTTTTAAAAAATATAATAAAATCAGTAAGTTAAGGCGTCATTTAGTGCTGACGAAAGAAAGTATAGTAAACATTGACGCTCTCGCTAGGAAAAGCGGGTGACTTTCTTCACATTTTTATAAAAAGTTCAGGTTTTTTATAAAGCGTCAAAAATTCGTTGCCCATAAAGGCAGCTCGAGCCAGCGTGAACGCGTAGAAGGCCCACCACAAGCCGAAGTTGGTATCGGTTTGCGTCAAGGTTTCGCTAAACAGCCACCAAAGCGGGTAAAACACCAGTAATACGGCCGCAATCATGGCATTTCTCATGATTTCACTCTGACCTGATCCGACCATGACACCGTCCAGCCAATAACTCGGCATACCCACCAGCGGCAGTAGAAACAAGAACCAGCGGTATTGATCAAGCACCGGCAATAACTGCGGATTATCGGTTAATAAATGGAACAACTGTTGACCAAAAAGCCAGAACAGCAAACATAAAGTCAGTGCCGTTAAGAAAGAGTTAAGGCCTGTTAAACGAATTGCCTGCCTCACTGGCTGTGTTTGTTTTGCTCCCAATGACTGCCCTACCAGAACTTCCGCTGCATGGGCAAAGCCATCCAGCGCGTTGGCGATGAGCAACAGCAGACTGATCAGTACTGCGTTAGCTGCCAGAATCAGTTCGCCCTGTTGTGCACCTTGTGCGGTGAAAAAAGCGAACGTTGATAACAGCATCAGAGTGCGAACAAACAGATGTTGGTTAATGCTCAGCATTGGCTTCAGCTGCAACCAATCGGGGCGTTTACCCAGCCCGGCAAAGCCTTGCTGGATGGCAAACACCAGGCCTAATATCAGCGCACTGTATTCCGCGACGACGGTCCCGAGTGCCACGCCGTCGGCCGTCATATCCAGCTGGAAAACGAACAGATAATTCAACGCTGCATTGATGATGTTGCTGACGGTAAGCAGTATCAGTGGGATTCGGGTTTTGCCTAAACCAATAAACCAGCCGAGTAACACGTATTGACCCAGCACCGCCGGCGTTGCCCATACACGGATCATTAAATAGTCGAGTGCGCCTTGCTGAATAACCGGATTGTCTGCCATCAGTGGTAAAGCCAATGGCCACAACATAAAGCCAAGTAACATGACTGCCGGAATCAGCGGCAATAACATCCATAAACCCAGCTGTAACTGGCGTAGCCGCTGGTCATTGTCGGCGTTTACTTGTCTGGCGCCGCTGGCGCGTGCGGTGAGCGCGGTTGTGCCCATACGCAAGAAGCTGAAGCTCCAGAACAACAGGATAAACAGCTGGCTGCCCACCGCTACCGCACCCAGGTGTACCGCATCATCCAGGTGACCGAGAATGGCAGTATCGACCAGACCCAGCAGTGGCACCGTGATATTACTGAGCATAATGGGCCAGGCCAGAGACCAGATGCGACCTTGTGTCGCAGCAACAGATGTTTGATTAGCCGGTGCGGCAGATGCCATCGCTGTTATACTCCGCAACCATGATTAACAGGGTTTTGATTGTTGGGATGATGTTATGAAAGGCGTGATTTTACTGTTCCTGGTTTCCCTTGCAGCTTTTTTTGGCGGCGTTGGCACTTCAGTGCAACAGCAGCGCGCGGCGGATGCTATCTGGCAACAGGAAGGTGTGATGTTATTTCCCAAATCCTTGCCTATCAGTCAGTTTGAATTTATTACTCAGAATGGCGACAGCATTACTAACCAGGATCTGACCGATCGTTGGAAACTGATCTTTTTTGGTTACACCTTTTGCCCGGATATCTGCCCAACCACACTGGCAGATCTGAGTCGTAGCTGGAAAAAACTGGCGCCGGAGGTGCAGGACAAGCTGCAGGTGATTCTGGTCTCGGTCGATCCGGCGCGGGATACAGTTGAGTCGATGAAGCCTTATATGGACTATTTTAATCCGGCGTTCCTGGCGTTCACTGGTAATGAAGACTCACTAAAAACCATTACGCCAGAACTGCACGCGTTTTACGCCAAAGTAGAGCGGGAAGAGGGCATGGCCTATCTGATGGATCACACCGCCAATATCGCTCTGGTCAGCCCGGACTGGAGATATCAGGGCTACATCGCTCCGCCACATTGGCCGAAACGTATGAAGCCGCTTCTCGAGCACCTGGTTAAGCGATAGCCTTTTTGGGACTGATCAAGCTCAGGGTAAACAATCCCGCAGCGGCGACAACCACGCTCGGACCCGTTGGCGTATCCCACTGAAAAGACGCCCAGATGCCGAGTAACACCGAACTGATTCCACTGGCAGCGGCGATCAACACCATTTGTTGTGGTGTACGGGCAAAACTCCGGGCAGTAGCTGCAGGCACGACTAATAGAGCGCTGACTAATAAAATACCAACAATCTTCATTGCCAGCGCGACAACCATAGCCAGCATCAGCACCAATAACAGGTTCAGTCGCTTAACTGGATAGCCATCAATTTCGGCCAGCTCGGGACTGACGGTACTGGCCAGCAAGCCTCGCCAGTTCAATGCCATTAAGCCCCCAATCACCATGACGCTGGCACTTACCCAGGCCAGGTCGGATATTTCGACGGCTAACAGATCGCCGAATAAGTAGCTCATTAAGTCAACCCGGACGCCGTCGGCCAGACTCAGGGCGACCAATCCAATCGCTAACGTACTGTGGGAAACAATACCCAATAACGTATCGGAAGAGAGGTTAGAACGATTTTGCAGCGGCATCAGCAGCAGTGCCAGAAGCACACAGCTAAGCGCCAATGCCACCGTCAGATTGATATCGGTCAGTACGCCCAGAGTGATACCCAGTAAAGCTCCGTGGGCCAACGTGTCGCCGAAAAACGCCATTCTGCGCCAAACCACAAAGCTGCCTAACGGACCTGTGATGGTCGCCAACAAAACTCCGGTGAGCAAGGGCACGAGCCACCAAATGTCTGTGAATAGCTCATTCATGACTGTGCTCCTTGCCGCTGTTGTCATGGCCGGACTGGTGTTCAACTTGGCCATCGAGGCAATGGTGATGGTCATGTTGATGCGTGTAATGTGCAATAGCCGGGCGCTGGCCAAACAGATTGATATAAGCCGGATCAACGCTGACCTGTTCGGGATGACCGGAGCAGCAAATATGGCCATTCAGACAAATCACTTCATCGGTGGCAGCCATTACCAAGTGCAGATCATGAGACACCATCACCACGGCACAGCCCAGTTCGTCGCGCAGCTGTGGAATCAGCTTGTAGAGCTCCAGCTGGCCTTGCACATCTACTCCTTGCACCGGTTCATCCAGCACCAGTAATTGCGGTTTTCTCAACAGAGCGCGGGCAAGCAGCACCCGTTGCCATTCGCCCCCTGACAAACCGTGTACCGACAGGGCATGTAGGCCCTGAATCTTGAGTCGTTCAAGCCAGTAATTGATTTGCTGCGTATCGGCGCCAGGGGCGAGTCGCAGGAAACCGTCCACAGTTAGCGGGAGGCGCGCATCCAGGTTGAGCTTTTGCGGCATATAACCCACACGCAATTTGGGTTGGCGCACGATATCACCACGGTCTGCTTGCTCCAGACCCAGCAGCACTTTGATCAGCGTCGATTTGCCACAGCCATTGGGACCAATGAGTGTGATGATGCGCCCCGCATCAACTTCCAGGCTGATGTTGTCGAGCACCACTTTGTGAGTGCGTTTAAGGTGCAGATGACTGGCGCGTAGCAGAGGAGTGCTCATGAGGGAATCGCTTACTTATTGGCCTGACACCGTGGGCATAACCCCATCAATTCAGTCGTTTGTTGTTGCACCACAACCCCGAGCATTTCTTCCACCTGATTGGCAACCACCTGAATCTGATTTGCCTGCAGTTCCTGGGCTTCGCCGCATTCGTTGCAGACAAAAAAGCAACTTGGATGTTGATCACCCGGGTGGGAACAACCAACGAAAGCGTTGAGCGAATTAATACGATGTACCAGTCCCAGCTCGAGTAAAAAATCCAGCGCACGATATACCGTTGGTGGTGCGGAATTAAATCCCTCGGCTGCCAGCGTTTCCAGCAGATCGTAGGCGCCAACGGGTTTATGACTTTGCCAGACCAACTCCAGAACCCGCTGTCGAATGGGTGTCAGGCGTGCGCCTTCGGTGGCGCAAAGATCCTGAGCCCGCTTGAGGGCACTGTCAACGCAGTCATGGTGATCATGCTGGTTGTAGACATTGGTTGGTTGCTGACTACAGGAATGGTCTTTTTGAGTCATGATTCGCGGCATAATAGGTTATAATGTTGCAATTCTACGATACTAACCGCCCTGAACAAATGACCTACACCTTCCGGCTGCTGTTTTTTTCTCTGTTTATGTTGCCAGTGATGAGTTCCGCGGATGAAACCAAGGTTCTTGCCAGCGTTCACCCTTTGGCCTTAATTGCCGCTTCGGTTGCTGACAATCTCGATACTCTGGTGCCACAGAGTACCACTCCGCATGATTTCGCCTTCCGTCCTTCAGATATTCGTAAGGTGAAGGATGCTGATATTATTTTCTGGTCGGGTGCTGAAAGCGAGCCGTATCTGGCGCGGTTCGAAAAACGCTGGCCGGATAAAGTCTGGATTGATATTTCTGCCCCCGTTCATCAGCCAGGAACCTCGGATGATCACAACCATGATGCGCATTGGTGGCTGGCGCCAGAGCTTGCAATTACCGCGCAACAGGCGCTGGCACAGGCGCTGAATAAGGAGTCGCAATTTGAGCAGCAACTGCGCGCACAGTTGAAACTCAGTCGACAGCAGTTGCTGCCGGTTAAGCAGTTGGGCTTTTTCGTTTTTCATCGCGCTTATGACCATTGGGTAAATTACTTCGGCCTGAATCAACTCGGGTCGTTCACCCTATCGCCGGAGCAGAAACCCGGGCTTAAACGGCTCAATGCCATGCGTGAGCAGCTTGCCAGCGGCGATGTGCGCTGTATTTTTACCGAGCCGCAGTTTGAACCTAAGTTGGTCAGCTCGGTGACTCGTGGTCTTGATATCCCAGCCGGCGAACTGGATCCTCTGGGCATTCATATTTCTGTGACAAAACATGGCTATGCTGAGTTTGTACGCGATCTGACCCAGCGTTTTGTCAGTTGCCTGGCGGCCGGTAAATAATCCGATAATCTTATAAAATCTGTTTTTTGGCGGATTGCGACTAAGAATATCTGCGGTCTTGTTATTCTTTTTGGGCAGCGGCAGAGTGGGTGAGAGGAATGTCTCAACTACCGTCAAGGAGTCCATATGGAGCAGGCTCGGCAAGTCGTCAAACCGGCAGACCCGTTGTACGGTTATTACACCGCTGTCCGTGATCAGAGTTTGATGTTGTGCCGTCCACTTCAACATGCAGATTACGAACTTCAGGCTGCTGAATTCACCAGCCCGGCAAAGTGGCATCTGGCGCATACCAGCTGGTTCTTTGAAACCTTTCTACTGAAATCCAACCTCCCTCATTATCGCGAATTCCATCCCCGGTTTGGGCACCTGTTCAACAGTTATTACAACGGCATCGGTCAACCGTACCAACGTTCTCAGCGTGGCCTGTTGTCCCGGCCGACGCTGGAAGAGGTGCTGGAATATCGACATTACGTTGACCAACATATGCAGCAATTGTTGGGGCGTGAAGACCTGCGTCCACTGATTGAGTTGGGATTGAATCATGAGCAGCAACATCAGGAGTTAATGCTCACCGATCTGCAATATTGCTGGTCGTTTAATCCTTTGTGTCCGGTTTACAACCCTGCAACCGTCAGTCCGTGTGCAGACGCAGGCGGACAGGTGAACCAATGGCTCGACTTTGACGGTGGTATCTACAAATTTGGTCATAAGCCGCATCATGGTTTCGCTTTTGATAACGAAGGGCCGCAGCACGAGGCGCTGGTTCAGGACTTTGCTCTGGCGAAGCGCTTGATAACGAATCGAGAGTACCTGGAATTCATGGCGGACGCAGGTTACCAGAATCCGGAATTCTGGTTATCGGATGGCTGGGCCTGGGTTCAGCAACAGCAGATTCGTGCGCCCTTGTACTGGCAGCCATCGGAAGAATCCGATGGCGTCGGAGGCTACGCCAGTTTCAGTCTGAACGGATTTGCACCGTTGGTGCCGGATGCCCCTGTGACTCACGTTTCGTTCTATGAAGCGGATGCTTATGCGCGCTGGGCCGGAGCAAGGCTGCCCAGTGAATTTGAATGGGAAGTCAGTGCCAGGCAAACAGACTGGGGTATCGGTAACTTCGTCGATAGTCGTTATTACCGTCCACAGGCGGTTTCTGACCTGACTCCAACTCATGCTAATGGCCTGCAACAGCAATTTGGTGATTGCTGGGAGTGGACCGCCAGCCCCTATCAGCCTTATCCGGGCTATCAACCAGCCGCCGGAGCGGTGGGCGAATATAACGGCAAGTTTATGTGCAATCAGATGGTATTGAGAGGCGGCTCTTGCGCCACTCCGGCAGGCCACATTCGTCCGACCTACCGGAACTTCTTTTACCCCCATGAGCGTTGGCAATTCACCGGTATTCGTTTAGCAGGGTAACTGCTCAGCATAACAACAACGACACGAAAACAACCCGGAGATGGTATGAAACAGGGAATCAACCAACATCAGAATCTGCAGCTGTTTGATGCTCACCCAGCCGTTGCTGATGTGAAATCCGAAGTGCTGGCCGGTTTGGCGAAGTCTCAGAAAACCTTACCCGCGAAATTCTTTTACGATCAGCGTGGTTCCCGATTGTTTGAGGCCATCACGCAGTTACCGGAATACTATCTGACCCGCACTGAAATCGGTTTGCTGCGACAACACGGTAATGAAATTGCCGAACTGGTAGGGCAGGGCTCCGTTTTGATGGAATATGGCAGTGGCGCCAGTATAAAAATACGGCTGCTGTTGGAAGCGTTACAGCCCGATTGTTATGTCCCGATGGATATCAGTAAAGACTTTCTGATTGCATCGGCAAATAAGTTGCTCGACGATTATCCCTGGTTAAGCATTTACGCTGGCTGTGTTGATTACTCACAACCATTGCAGCTGCCCAAGACTCTGGCAGAAGCACCACACAAACTGGGCTTTTTTCCAGGCTCCAGTATGGGAAATTTCACACCGGCGGAATCGCAGGCTTTTTTGCGGCGTGCAAGGACGACATTGGGTAATGGAGGACGATTCCTGCTGGGTATTGATTTGGCAAAAGAGGAAGCTGTTCTGCATGCTGCTTATAACGATTGCCAGGGTGTCACCGCGAGTTTTAACAAAAATATTTTACGTCACCTGAACCACACCTTACAGGCCAGCTTCAGTGAGGAGTTGTTCGATCATCAGGCTCGTTTTAATCGCAGTCATTCTCGGGTTGAAATGCATCTGGTCAGTAAAATTGACCAGATGGTACACGTCGCCGGCACCACCATCGTGTTGCGTAAAGGTGAAAGTTTACACACTGAAAATTCGTACAAATACCGCATGGAGTCGTTGCAATGGATGGCGCGTCAGGCAGGTTTTGAGATAGAAAAGCGCTGGATAGATGATAACGAATATTTTGCCCTGGTGATGCTGAAAGCCGGTTAAGTAGTTCTGAATAAAACCACGCAGTGACTGGACAGAGCGTAGTGGCGGGCTAAAATGACCGCCACTTTTATTTGTTCAGGACTCACCATGACACTGGCAGTCGTCACCCTAGCCGCGGGCAAAGGCTCGCGCATGAAATCAGATCTTCCTAAAGTACTTCACCCGCTAGCGGGTCAGCCAATGCTGGCACACGTTCTTGCCAGCGCTTCACCATTGGGGGAGGCGCAGCAGCATGTCGTAATAGGGCACGGTGCTGAAAAAGTGCAGCAGCAGATTACCGATTTTGATGTCAAATGGGCGATGCAGACTGAGCAAAAAGGCACCGGCCATGCGGTCGCACAGGCGATGCCAGATGTTGATCCACAATCGACTGTGCTGGTGTTGTATGGCGATGTGCCATTAATCCGTACCGAAACTCTGCAAAAACTGTTGGATGAAACCCATTGCGACAAGAGTGCTGGTGGTTTGGCGCTGTTGACCGTTGAACTGGATGATCCAACGGGTTATGGCCGTATTGTGCGTGATAGCGCCGGTAATATTCAGGAAATTGTTGAACACAAAGATGCCAGTGCAGAGCAACATAAAATCCGTGAAGTGAACACCGGCATCCTGGCGGTTTCGGCTGAGCTTTTGAATGAATGGTTACCAAAATTATCGGCAGAGAATGCTCAGGGCGAATACTACCTGACCGACATCATTGCCATGGCCGTTGATAATGGCGTTGCCGTGCGTGCCATTCACCCACAAGATGAATACGAAGTGCAGGGTGTGAATGACCGTCTGCAACTGGCTGAACTGGAGCGCGTTTTTCAGCGCCAGCAAGCGGATGAACTGATGCGTCAGGGCGTATCCCTGGCCGACCCGGCGCGCATTGATGTGCGAGGTAGCCTCAGAGTTGGCTCCGATGTGCGTATTGATGTTGGTTGTGTTTTTGAAGGCGGCGTTGAGCTGGCGGATGGCGTTGAAATTGGTCCTTACTGTGTGATCAAAAATTCAGTGCTGGGTGCCGGAACACAGGTTGAATCGCACTCGTTGATTGATCAGGCTCAGGTTGCTGCTGCTTGCACTGTTGGTCCGTTTGCGCGTTTACGTCCTGGCTCCGATCTGGCTGATGGCGCTAAGGTAGGCAATTTCTGTGAAGTAAAAAAATCGGTGATTGGTAAGGGCTCCAAAGTCAATCACCTCACTTATATCGGTGACGCTGAAATTGGCGAAAATGCCAACATTGGTGCTGGCACCATTACCTGTAATTACGATGGCGTAAATAAATTCAAAACCGAAATCGGCGACAATGCCTTTATTGGTTCTAACTCGTCCCTCGTGGCTCCGGTTAAAGTTGGCGCTGGTGCAACGGTTGCTGCAGGTTCTGTGATCACAAAAGAAGTCGCCGACGAGGAGCTGGCGGTTGCCCGTGGCAAGCAACGCAATGTTTCTGGCTGGCAGCGTCCGGTAAAAAAATAATGGGTATGGTTGTTTGATGAACACAATGCCGCAGTGTCTTTTCTGCGGTATTTTTATCAGGGGCAGCGAAATACCACGTTAAGACGCGCTGGTACGGGCATATCCGAAGGTAAATATCCGATGCTGTCCGGGTTAGTGAGCAGCTGTTGCAGCAGTGTCTGCTCGTCGCGCATCTCCTTGGGCGGGGTCATTCGGCCGGTGAACTTCATCTGTGCCCAATAAGACTGAATGCGTGACTCCGGTAAACCAATGACCTGAGTATTGAACTGTGATCGTAAGCGATTCTGTGGCGGCAGCGCCAACGGCTTTAAATCATAGCCAAGCGATGCCCCCATATATAGATTGCGCACCTGTTCGCGGCTCAGCGGCTGTTTGAGTTCTTCACTGGCACTCACCAATATCAGACCTTCAGAACGGCTCTGTGTGCTTGCCAAGATCAGAGTCAGAGTCAGTGCGATCATGAGCAAGTAATGAAGCTGGCGGCAAATGAGCATCAGAAAACCCACTCCCAGCTTGCCTGAAAGAGTGTGGCGTCATATTTCCGGTTCAGGTCTGTGGGCATGCCGTTGGTGTAGCGGTTTCCGAAAAAACCGCTACGCGGCGAGGTTTCTTTGAGATAACTGACTTCTGTTTTTAGCGCCATGTTCAACCGAAAATCCCAGCGTACGCCCAGGGTGTAACTGTCGAGACTGCCATCTGGTGCGGAATCGAATAGTCCGAAGTATTGCAGCGAAGTGGTTTCAAGTGCAGTTAATGGCTGCTGTTGATCAAGCTTTTGCAGGGCTGTTTGATATACTCCACGTAACTCCTGTTGCGGTTTGATGTCGCTGTAAGCACTGGCGCCGTATGTCAAATGAAGGGTCAAGTCTTGCCATATATACCCGGCAGTAAAATAGTACCCATCGAGTGATGACGCCAGATCGAGTTCAGTTTCGGCATATACCCACTCAGCGCTAAAAAATTTTGTGAGATCGTCGTAACGGATGGCAGTCTCATAGAAACTGCTGCGGCCGTGATTATCGAGCGAATTGGCACTGTTGATGAAACCCGCCTGCTCAAGCGCTTGTTGAATCGGCATCAACTGTGGAACATCCGACTTGTTATAGCCAGTGTTATAAGACAATCTCAGTGACATTTGCTGGTGATGCAGTTGCGCCGTTATGCCAACGATGTCCTCGACGTCTGCCGATATATCGACCTTACTGCCAGCCTGAATGACTTCACCGTCAAAATAACCGTAATAGCCCTCAAGGTATAACGCGTGCACCCGTCCTGCATGGCTGTAGCTTGAACTGATGCCGGTAAATGTTGTGGCCAGATAATTGTTGTAGACCTGCAGCGGTGGTGTTATCCAGGGGTAGGAATAGCCAACGTCAATGCTATCGCTGTAAGCAAAAATAGGCATGCGAAGTTTACCTGCACGAAACTGCCAGCTGTTATTCGGCTTATAAGAGATGTACAGCCATTCCGTTCCGGATTTTTTTTCCGCATTACTGTGAGCAATAAATTGTCCGGTTAATGCCAGTTGATCGTTCAAGCGGAAGGTTGGTTGCAGTGCGAATAGTGATTGTTGCTTAAGGGTTATTTCATCTTCGTAGCCATTCAGTCGCGCTTCTGAGTCATTCAGATAACCGGCGATGACCTGAGTGAACCCAGACAGATCGAAGTGTTCATTAATTTCGTGGGCAAATAAGTGATGACTGCCGCTAGCAGCTACCACCAGTGCCAGAGCATGGCAAATTTTCCGTAATCCCTGGATCATGACGATTATCCTGAATCCCGAGTTATTTTTGTCATCAAGAAAGTATAGAACAGTGTTAGCCGAAAGCGTCGTGATTGGGGTAACATGAAGCGATACTTAGGGATGAAGTATGAAATTTTGATCAACTCATGTTCCCGATAGTTATCTCAACTAGTCTGACAAATACCAAAATGAACACGCGTCCATCATGGAGCGGCAATCACAACTCAATTTCAGGGAGGGTCGCCTGAGTGCCGATTAAGAGTTTGCGCACGGCCATCATGCTGCTTAGCCTGCTGTTTATGGGTGGTATTGCGTGGTCCGTTTTATCATTGGCTTTGATGGAACACCGCCAGTTGTATGCGGGGTATGCCGAGGGTGATCTGGATGCATTAACGGATAATATGGCCGCTGATCTGGTTGCTGTTGTCAATCAACCGGATGAGTTTTTTCAGCTAAAGACCCTGTTATTGAAACTTGATCCTTATGACCATGTTAAAGGTGCTGCTGTTTTTAATACAAACGGCGAGTTAATCGACTTTTATATTGGTAGCTCGCAACAGCAAGTCAGTGAAGAATACCGTATTCAATTCAGCGACTGGCAATTGCATGAGCCGGGCCTGTATTACGAAGACGGTAATCTGATTGCGGTAAAGCTGATCGGGGATCCGGCATTTAATCTGGGTTTCCTGGTGGTGGTAAACGATTTTCAGGGACCACTGGATGTCAGCACCAACAGTCTGTTAATCAGTACTTTACCAACAGCATTAATCGCCATCTTAGGTCTGATGATGGTATTCGCTTTTTTTGGCAATCGTTGGTTAGCGCCACTGACTCAGCTGTCTGCTTTTGCCAGGCGGGTTCAGCGCAGTCGGGACTACAGTTTGACGATTCCGGTTGGTGGCCATTATGAAGTCTTGGAACTGACCCAGGACATCAACAATATGATGGATGTCATTCGTCGAGAGTCCGAAATCAATCTCGATTCTGTGACCTTGCTAGAAAAGCGGCGTAAGGAAATGGAATACCTTGCTAATTACGACAGCCTTACCGGTCTGATGAATCGGAAATTCTTTATCGGCAAGATGAATGATCTGCTGAGTGCAGCTAAAGATCATGGCAAGCAGTATGATTTGATGTTTGTAGGTCTGGACGGTTTTAAAGGGGTTAATGATTCGTTTGGTCATGAAATTGGTGATATGTTGCTGACCGGTGTTGCCGAGCGGTTGCTTACCCATGTCCCGGATAATGCACTGGTTTCACGCCATGGTGGTGACGAATTTTTGATTTTGCTTGAAGGGATCGAAGATAAGAACCGGTTGGATGCTCTGGCAGGTGCGATCGTCAGCGGACTGGCTCAAAAATTTACCCTGAGCTCCTGGGAGGTGCGGATCAGCGCCAGTATTGGTATTGCTCAGCACTGCGAGAATTATGGTGATGTGCGGGAACTTATCCGCGACGCCGATATTGCTATGTTTGATGCCAAGCGTGACGGAAAATCGCGATTCAGCTTTTTTGAGCCGCAGATGATGGCGGATCATCAGCGACGAATTGATATTGCTAACGCCATCAGCCATGCGCTAGACGACAACGAATTCAGTATAAATTATCAGCCAAAAGTCGCGCCGGATGGCACGCCGCTGGGTGCTGAAGCCCTTATTCGCTGGCACAGCTCGACGTTGGGTTTTGTGTCTCCGGCAGAATTTATTCCGATTGCGGAACAGTCCGGTAAGGTGACCAACATCACTCAGTGGGTGGTCCAGCACGTATGTCAGGACATTCGCGATGTGTTTATTCCACTGGGTATTGATAAGCCGATATCGATTAATTTATCCGCTACCGATCTCAAGAAGTATCACCTCGTAGGGGTCATAAAAGGTGCTTTCCGTAAGTACCAGATTCCTGCCGGCATGATCGAATTTGAAGTGACCGAGCATTCCTATCTCGACAATCTCGAAATTGCTAATAAGTTTTTTGCAGAAATCACGGCACTGGGTTGTCCGGTGGCACTGGATGATTTTGGCACCGGTTATTCATCGTTGAGTTATCTCACCAAAATTCCGATTGATGTGCTGAAAATCGACAAACAGTTTGTCGATAACATCGGCACCTCGGAGCGCGATGATGCGCTGGTATTAACCATCATCGAGATGGCAAAGCGCCTTGGAATGGTATTGTGTGCGGAAGGGGTCGAAACGGAGCAACAGCTGAACTTCCTTGGCGATAATGGGTGCCAGATTATTCAGGGTTATTACTTTGCCAAACCGATGATGGGCCGGGATTACATCAAGTTTGTTCAGGCCCACAATCAATCAGGTTGCCCTCAGGCTGCTGTGGAAGTCTGAGGTTCAGCTGCTCAGATACTTCAGCTCATCAGAGATTCCAGCCCATCGTCAGGCCAAACGCGCCGACCCCCGCCAGAATCGGTAACCCCATGGAACGCTTGGTGTACCAAACGAGTAATGTCACGATTACACCGATCAGCGTTGCTAACCAGGTCGTCGCGGTCTGTGTCGCAGGCACCATCGAGCTGCCAGCCAGTGCTGCAACCACGCATGGACCCACTACACCTAGCCAGGTTGGCATGCCATCGACAGAATCGTTGCTGTCGTGTTGGGCTTGCGATAAATGGCGCTGCATCCACACTAGCGGTATGGCGCGCATAGCAAAGGTGCCTGCTGCAGTGATCGCTAATGCAGCCCACATAACATCAGTCATGGCTATTTCTCCGGTTTAATTGAAGAGTATTCACGGCATAAAACAGCAACACGCCAAGCAGTGCTGCTAAAGGAATAGCACTGTTGACCCAGCCGAAAACCTGCAGCAATAGCGCTGAAAGCAGGGTCGAACCAAGAGTAATGAACCATATCCAGGAATTCAGTTTGGGCAGCAGCAACACCAAAAACAATGCCGGCAGGGCGAATGGCAGCACATCTGCCAGTAGCGGCCAATAAGTGATCAACTGGGCGCCGCTCAATACGCCTGCGGCACTTCCAGCTACCCAGCTGAACCAGGCCAGCAGCATCGCGCCGCTAAACCAGTCCTGGCGTTGCTGCTCGGGTATTTGTGGCAAACGGCTGAGTGCTAACGCAAATATCTGATCCGTCAGGCCGTGCATCAACCAGAATCCGGTGCGATTGCGGGGCAACCAGGGCGCGATATTGGGACCATACACAAGATGCCGTGCATTTATCAGCAATGTCATGGTGACAACTAACCACAGGGGGGCGCCTGAGGCGACCATGGCAACGAACAGAAATTGCGACGCACCCGCGTAAATCACGGTGGAAATAAACACTGTTTCCCAAAGTGAAAAACCTGCCTGTGTTGCGATCATACCGAACGAAATAGCCACCGGAACATAGCCACCCAGCAGCGGAATCGCGTCTCGTATACCTACCCAGAAGGGTCGCTGCAGATGGCTTTGAGGTACGGATGCTGTCATCAGCTGGCCTCCTGGTCGTTATAGATCACGATCATCAGGCAGCTGGCACCTTGGTCACCGGACCGATAAAAGTGTGGCTGTTGCGCGCTGAAGGTATAGCTCTGACCTGCGGTTAAGCAAACGCTGTCATCGTTTGTGCCGACTTCCAGTTGGCCCCGAATCATGGTTATGGTTTCGGTGGTACCTGGCAGGTGGGGTGCCGAATTGTGCTGTTTGTTCGCAGCACAATTCATCGTATAGGCGTCGACATTGGGCGATTCTCTGCCCTGATCCAGTAACCGAACCTGAAAGTCATCGTCACCTATGGTCAGATCAATCGGTGCAACCAAGTTGCCAAACGGTACCTTCAGCTGCAGCGCAATACGCCACATAGTATCGAGTGTCGGATTGCTTTTACCCTGTTCAATCTTCGATAAATTGGACTTGGCAATGCCGGCGTCTGCTGCCAGTTGTGATAACGAAATGCCCTGAGCCAAACGCAATTGCTGCAGATGCTGACCAAGGGTTTGAAGCGGAGATTCAGCCATAGCTAACCTGAGTGTTCGTTAAAAGAAACGTTTCTTATATCGAACGTTCTATATATGAAACGACGCTGAGTCAAGCAAAGGATGGTACAGCTTGGAAATGACAGGCATAAAAAAGCCCCTGGCAGTCGCGCTGTCAGGGGCTTTCCAAAACTTGAGTTAACCGCCGTAACGCTGTTTCAGAGCGTTGATACGGTCATCCAGCGGAGGGTGGCTGGCCATCAGCGCGGACAAACCACCGGCTTCACCACGAATACCAAAGGCAGTTAATTCACCACTCAGGTCACTTGGCTGGTCGTAGGTTTGCTTCAGAGCAGCCAGTGCGCTGGCCATGGCAGCCGGGCTTACCAGCTCAGCACCGGCCTGGTCGGCACGGTATTCACGACGGCGGCTGAACCATGCCACCATCATCGAAGCGACGATACCTAGAATCATATCCATCACCATAGTGATCGCGATACGGGCAAAAAAGCCTAAGCCGCCTTCGCCGTTTTCATCGCGGGTGAAGGAGTCAATGATCGACACAATGATGCGAGCGAAGAACATCACAAAGGTATTTAACACGCCCTGCATCAGCGCCAGAGTCACCATATCGCCGTTGGCTACGTGGCCGATTTCGTGGCCCAGTACGGCTTTCACTTGTTCTTTATCCATGCGCTGTAACAAGCCGGTAGACACCGCCACCAGGGCATCGTTTTTGTTGGCGCCGGTAGCAAAGGCGTTTGGCGCATCCGAGTGAAAGATCCCCACTTCCGGCATACCAATACCGGCTTTGTCAGCCAGTTCTTTTACTGTAGAAACAATCCACTGTTCACCGGAGTTTTGTGGTTGATCAATGATCTGTACACGCATGGACTTTTTCGCCATCCACTTCGACATCATTAAGGAGATTAACGAACCACCCATACCGAATACACCACAGAAAATCAGCAGTGATAACAGGTTAATACCGCCGCCAGCCTGCATATAGTTACCCAAGCCGGTAACACTCAGGACGATACCCAACACCAACATAATCGCCAGGTTAGTACCAACAAATAATAAGACACGCATCATCTGCTCAGTCCTCTCATCTCAATTTTTATAAGGGATTAAATTCACGATTGTTCTGACAGCAAAGATGGCGTTTTTTGTGCAATTTTCAAGGTGAACAACGGAGTAAATCTGTCAGGAAGGGTCATTAACAGCACCCTCTTATACCGGTGCAGGTGATGATCAAAACCGGTGAGCGTTCGCTGCTGAATTGCCTGTTTAAACCGTTACTCGACCGCACTCAAACCGCACTGGCGGAGGAATAACCCCTGCTTTTGTAATGTTGCAAATGAAAATGATTCGCAATAATATCGTTGGGCGGAATTCTAATGAGGCGAGAAGGTCAATGGATCAATGGAAGTTGCATATTCAAAGTGGCAATAGTCACTTTCTTGAAAAGCGCTACCTTGAAGCAGAACAGGACTACAACAAGGCCATTTTGCGTGCCCGGAAAATCTTCTCTGCCTGGTTTAATCGTCAACAGGTCGTTGCGGCACTGGTTGTGAGCTATCACAATCAGGCGGACGTTTATAACGCTCAGAAACTATTTAGCAAAAGTGAAGATATGTTGCGCGAGGGGTATGAATTTCTGCAACATGCTGCAGCAAAGCAGCCTGTTGATGATGCCCTGATGAGTGGCTTGCGTTGCAGTTATACGCAGCTTCTCAAGCACATTAAATCGCACGGCAGTCGCAACAACTATGTGCCGCCACCTTTTGACTTCCGCATGCCTTCGACGTCCCACCCTGAAATAGAGGTTACTCAAAATGTCCCGACTCGTTAAAGCCGGACTGGCTCTTGGCCTTTCTGTTGCGTCTGCTACCAGCATGGCGCACGTTGGTCATGACCACAGCAGCTGGGAAAGCCCGCTGATGCACGCACTGTTCTACGGCTCTATTGCTTTTGCTGGTGCCGCTGCGGTGTATTTTTCGCTGAAGAAAAAAGCAGTCAAACAAGAACAACAAGGAGATAAGGAATAATGTTACATAACGTACTTTCTCAACTGGATAAGCTGATGACGTTTGAGCGTGCCGACGCTCACTGCGATATCCCATGCAAAATTTACGACCCTCAGATCGCTCAGGTAGCGGCGCTGAGCGTGATTCGTTTCGTTGACCTGATTCAGGAAATTGCAGCGAAAGATGAACTGACCGTTGCCGACCAGGCTCAGTTGTCTCGCCTGGTACGTGAAAAAGAAATTCACGCGGCCAAAGTAAAAGATGAAGTCCGCACCATGTGGGGCGATTACTTTAAGCAGCCGCAGTTCGAAAAATACCCGAACACTAACGAGCTGGTGCACAGCATCATGCTGGCCGGTTCAGCGTGCAAACAGCACATCACCCGTGAACCTGCAGAAAAGCTGCTGGCGCTGGTGAATGAATTCGCTGCCAGCTTCTGGGCAACCAAAGGTGTTGATACCTTTACTGCTACCTGCCCTTATCCGCCAGAAGAGCAGGTGGTGTATCCGAAACTGGGTTAATTATCCATGATTCGGATTCATAAAGTCAGGGGACAGAGCATGTCCCCGTCTTATAACGACGGCGATTTTGTGATCAGCCGTCGTAATTTCTTACGTCGCTATCAGCTCGATGATGTGGTGGTTGTGCGTCACCCAACGCTGGGTGTGATTATTAAACGTATTGCCGCAATCAGTACCGACTATGAGTTTTGGTTGCAGGGTGATAATCCCGCCAGTACCAACAGTGCTGCCATGGGCTGGCTGCCAGCCGGTTGTATTCTTGGCAAAGTTTTCTGGCATGTACCTTCAGAGGTGCAACCGTCTGCGAAAGTCTGACACACGGGGCTTTCGACAATGTCTGCTTTGGCAGTATGATGTAACTATCCCAGGGGGTGGCCTGCCGTTAGTTTGGCCTGAGATGCTGAGGTTTTTCCAAAAACGTTTTCAAGTGAGTGATACGTTTGGTTAAACAGCAAACTCCTTGAACCTGATCCGGTTAATACCGGCGTAGGAATGGGGAAGCTAAGGCTAATTGCAGTTTGTTGTATAGCCAGGGAAGCTGATCAGTTTTCTTCACGCTCGACATTACCGGGTCTCTCGTTTTTATAAACAGGAAGACCTGATGAAACCAGTTTTTAATTCCGCCTTTTTATTGTCGCCACTGGCGCTGGCTATTTCTCTCAGCGCACATGCTGAAACTGAAACCAAAGAGCTTGATGCTGTTACCGTGACGGCTGACTTCCGTCAGACCGAGGTGCAGAGCATTCCTGAGGCGGTCACCGTTGTCGGGGAAGCCCAGATTGAACAACGTAATGGTGTGTACCTGGATGAGGTTCTGGCTCTTGCACCAAACATAAACTCAGCGTCTGGTTCTTCACGTGGTAAGTATTTCCAGATTCGTGGTATTGGTGAACGCAGTCAGTTTGTTGAGCCTTTAAACCCATCAGTTGGTACTTACATCGACGGTCTGGACTTTACCGGTTTTGCCGGTGCTGCAACGTTATTGGATGTGCAGCAGGTTGAGGTATTACGTGGTTCTCAGGGCACACGTTTTGGTGCTAACTCACTGGCTGGTGTGATTAATATCCGCTCCAATGAACCAACTGCGGAAAGCCAGGGTTATGTTAAAGCCTATCTTGAAGATTATAACGGTCGTGGAATCCAGGCTGCGCATGGCGGTTCAGTCGCGCCTAACCTGCAATATCGTGTGGCGCTGGGCCACAGCCAAAGCGATGGTTTTATTAAAAACACTACGCTGGACAAAAAAAACACCAATAACATCGACGAACTGACTTCTAAACTGAAGCTGCGTTGGTTGGCATCAGAGGATCTGACTCTGGATCTGACGGCGTTATATGTTGACGTAGATAACGGCTACGATGCATTTAACTTCGATGAGAATCGTAAAACCCGATCCAATGAGCCAGGGCATGATCGCCAGGAAAGCAAAGCGCTGGCCTTAGACAGCGACTGGAAAATGAACGATGCAGTGAATATGGAAGCCAGCCTGACCGCCAGCAGCAGTGACATCGAATATGGCTATGACGAAGACTGGACTGGTAAAACGCTGAACCCGGATTACCAGGTGTTTGACAATTACCAGCGTGATGTTGATCGTAATTCTGCTGAGGTTCGCTGGTTATCCGGCAATGAAGGTCGCTTAGGTAGCAGTGACTGGCTGGTGGGTTTATATCATCAGCAATCTCAGGTGGACTTAACCCGCAACCGTACCGGTAAAAGCGAATTCACCAGCGAATATAAAACCGAGTCGACGTCAGCTTATGTCGAAATTAATACGCCATTAACGGAAAACCTGATGTTGTCTTATGGTGGTCGTGCAGAGAGCTGGTTTGCCGATTATAAAGACAGTAAAAAACTGGCAGGTGATAATAATGAAAGCTTATACGGTGGCAAAATTGCGCTCGAATACATCACCGACGATGCCGACCTGGTTTATGCCAGCCTGACCCGTGGTTACAAGGCGGGTGGCTTTAATGGTACAGAAGATCTGCCGAACGAAAGTGACCGTTCGTTTGATACGGAATACCAATGGAACTATGAAATTGGTACCAAACTGGATTCTCATTACGGCCGTTTCCAGAATCGTATCGCGGTGTTTTACATCGATCGTAAAGACCTGCAATTAAAATCTTCTACACCGAAAAGTGATGGTAACGGCGGTACTGAATTTATCGACTTTATTACTAATGCCGGTAAAGGCTTCAGCTATGGTCTGGAGTGGGAAGCGCTGGCGAAACCCATGGCGCAACTGGAGCTGACGCTGAGTCTGGGATTGTTAAAAACCGAGGTCACCGAGCACAAAAATCCAAACAAGGATGAGTTCTCCCTGAAAGGTCGTGAGACGGCTCATGCTCCGGAATACACCTACGCGACTGCGGCGAAATACCTGTTCACCGATAACTGGTATGCCCGTGTTGAAGTTGAAGGCCGTGATGACTTCTATTATTCCGATTCTCACAACTTCCAGTCGAATGAATACGACGTTGTGAATGCGCGCGTCGGTTATCAGGCAGCCAAGTGGGAAGTGGCTCTGTACGGTAAAAATCTGACCAATGAAAAATATGGCGTTCGGGGTTTTGCCGGCTGGGATGCTGATCCCCGTACCGGCCCTGGCTTTGATGAAAAACAGTTTGAGCAGCTAGCTGCACCTGCGGTTGTGGGTATCGCAACCCGGGTTAATTTCTGATTTCAGCATTACTCACCAATATGACTCCGCAACCGTCTGTCGCATCCATGCGGCAGACGGTTGCTGATTCTTTCTTCGCACAGATGTTACAAAGAGGCATATATGGAACTTTCCGTAGAAATCAGTAAATACCCACTCGCTGACAACTACATTCCGGCGATTAAAGATTTTATCGGACGTCTGCAGGCCACCGATGGATTATCCGTTGTGTGTAACACCATGAGCACCCAGGTGTTTGGTGACTATGACCTGGTGATGAGTACCTTAAATACTGAAATAAAACGCTCTTTCGAACAGTTCGGTAAGACGATTTTTGTTTGCAAATTTATTGGTGCCAATTTAGATCCTGCTCTTAAGCCACACGGCTGAACCGGAATTCTTATGAACGATATTTTCTCCGTAATATTCGATGCAGCACAAGCAGCCAGCATTTGGGAAATCATTGCTTTTACATTTGGCATTGCCTATCTGCTGTTAGCGATCAAACAAAACCCTTTGTGCTGGTACGCCGGTTTTATTAACACTGGCATTCTTGCCTGGTTGTTCTGGGATGTCAGCCTGGTCATGGAATCAGCACTGCATGTTTATTATTTAATAATCGCTGTTTATGGCTGGTGGGCGTGGCGTCATGGCAACGATGACGCCACGGAAGATTTGCCCATTCAGCAATGGAGCATGAAGCAACATTTAACCGCAGCTGCTGTGATTGTGGCTATGACAATCGTCAGCGGTACGTTGTTATCCGACACCACCGCAGCAGTTCCGTTTCTGGATTCCTTTACCACCTGGGGCGCAGTGATCACCACCTGGATGGTAACACGCAAAGTATTAGAGAACTGGCTGTACTGGCAGCTGTTTAACAGTTGTGCGATTTACCTGTATTGGCAGGCCGAGCTTTACCTTGCTGCTCTGCAGATGGCGATCTTTTTGGGCCTTGCGGTGATTGGCTGGTTTAATTGGAAACGCGATTTTGCTGAGCAAAATCGTGCTCCAGCGCAGCCAGCTTGAATTGGCTCTCTGAGACTAAACCCGATGTTGCCGATCAGAATGTTGTTCTCACGGCACACAGCAGGCACTCTGTATGTTTTATAAAACGTCATCTGCAGGGCGCCGTATGTTACATCTGTTAGAAGATTGGGCTAAATGGAACGTTTGTGATCGCCGCCCTGATGTTGGCCAGGTCGAACCTTTGCCAGGCGGCTTGACCAATCAGAGCTTTATCCTGCATCTGGAGAGTGGCGATTATGTGCTGCGGCTGGAAGCCGGCAACAGCGATGAACTGGATATTCATCGCGATGTTGAATATCTGGTGCATCAACAAGCCGCTGTGCTCGGACTGGTGCCTAAGATTCTCTATCGCCGCCGAGACCCGGATAAATACTGGATTCGACAGTATCTCAAGGGCGAAATGGTGCGCCGTGAAACCATCACTGACAGCGTGCTGGATGAAATGGCGCAACGGCTTCATAGGTTGCATCAGGTGTATGCCGACGAGCGTATTCCGGAGTTATCCATTTCGGCTAAAGCGCAGCGCTACTGGCTGGCGATTCAGCAACACGCCAACGGCCAGTTATCTGCAGAGCTGGATGCGCTTTTCCCGCGATTACAAAGACTCTTGTCGCGCGCCCCTGACGATGCCCTGTGTATTTGTCATATGGACCCAACGTTGAGTAACTGGATCAAAACCGCAAATGGACTGCAGCTGGTTGACTGGGAATACGCCGCGCTCGGCCACCCGCTTTGGGATTTGGCGGTACTGGTGCAGGATGCCAAGCTTGACGATCTGCAACAGCAACGGTTGTTAAGTCGGTATTTTGCCGATGGAGGTTTTGATCGTCATGCCTGGCGACACGCACAAACCCAAATGAAATACATTGCTGCATTATGGTATGGAGCGCAGGGTATCTGGAGTTTACGCGATCTGGAGGCGTATTTAGTGACACTGGCAGCCGTTGATTTGTGATGGCCTGACGACACTTACCACCCTGTTTTTTTGCCACAGTTTTCCTACACTGACGCAATCAATCATCAGGACGTAATTGTGGCTAATTTCCCGCTGAAAATTTTTGCCGGTAGCGAAGCGCTGGCGCACATCCGCCAACAAGGTTTAACAGCCGACGATATCGAAATGGTTTTGGGTGCCTCTGGCGGTCCCAAATGGCTATCACTGGCAGCGTTGGATCGCTATTTACTGAGCGAATGGTTTGCTGATCGGGAAAAACCGCTGCATGTCATGGGCACATCCGCTGGTGCCTGGCGCATGGCCTGCTACGCTCAGAACGATTCTTTGGCTGCTCACGCGCGTTTTCAGAAAGCCTACATTGAACAGAACTATTCCGATAAACCCACGGCCGAAGAAGTGGCAGCAGGCTGTACTCATATTCTCGAACAGGTGCTCGAGAATCATGGTGCCAGGCAGATCATTAATCATCCCCGGATACGTTATCACACCCTGGCGGCGCGCTGCCGTGGTCTGACTGCAAGCGATCATAAACACATTCAGTCTATTGGCCTGGCGGGGGCGATGCTCGCCAATCTGGTTTCCCGCGGGGCGATGCGCGGTCTGATTGAGCGAACGTTTTTCCATCACCCGGAAAAACCACCGATTGACCATTTTCCCCAGTTACCGGCAGCCCATGTGACATTAACCGAACAGAATCTTAAACCGGCACTGCTGGCTACTGGTGCAATTCCACTGGTGATTTCAGGGGTGAAAAATATTCCTGGTGCTGCCCGTGGTACCTATCGCGATGGTGGCGTAACCGACTACCAGTTTGATCTGCCGCTGTATCCGGAACAGGGTTTTGTGCTCTACCCGCACTATTTTGCCCGGGCACCGAAAGCCGGCTGGTTTGATAAAAAACTGCGCTGGCGCACGGCGTCCCGAGAGCATTACAAACGCACCATCATCGTTGCACCGAGTTGGGAATTTGCGGCCACCTTGCCGGGTGGGCGGATTCCGGATCTGCAGGATTTTTATGATTATAAATATCCGGAGCGACGTCAGCGCTGGGAAGCCGCGTTGCAACAATGTGAAGTATTAGGCGAAGCCTTCGCCGATCTTGATCAGAATAACCGTTGGGCGCAAGTGGCCGAGCCACTGCCTTGGTAGGGACTAACGCGCCGCTGCTGTTGGGCTGACCATTTCCATGGATTGTAGAAAGAGGTTGGCGGGTTTGCTTCGTCAGTGATCGTTGCGGCTTAAGCCAACTCTGACTTCAGCGTTGTGCCGCGATTTCAGTCAGGCACGGCATTTCCGCATTAGCCATCAGATTTTAAAATGGTAGCTGATAGGAACGATGATCGGTTTCCCGCCAGGAATTTCACCAAAGGGAGCGGCGCTGATGATGGCTTTTTCCAGAGATTTGTTGAGCTCTCTGTGGCGGTTGGCAACCGTTTGCGTGAGTTCTGCGACTTCCCCTGATTTGTCGAGTACCAGCTTATAACCGGTTTCACCGTGTTTTTTCAGAATGCGCGCTGCTTTGGGGTATACCAACTTACTGAGTATTTTTTCGCGCACCCGTTGTTTATAACGGGTTAAATCTTCCGCAAGGTTGGTGGCACCTGCCTGGCCTCTGAGGCTCGAAGGTAATTGTGGTTTGTTCTGTGTTGGCTGAGGTTTTCCTGCGAGGGAAAAGCGATAGCCCAAAGTATAAGTCCAGGGGGACCCCGTTAATGTCGCCGGAGGTTTTACCTGGCTACTGACAATACGACTGGCGCGCTCTACTTCTTCTAACAGCAACTCTGGTTGCTCGGTTAATTGGTGTTCACTATTAATAATTTCACCAGCGCTGTCCAATTTCAGAGTCAGTAACACTTCACCTTGTTGGCCGAATTGTTTGGCCCACGCTGGATAACGTATTTCCTGTTCCAATGCTCGCTGAAGTTGCCATTGGTACAAGTCCCGATAATAGGTTTGTTGTTGCTGCAAGATACGTTGTTTTTCTGCGGCGCTGTTTTGCGTTTGCTGTCGTTTTAGTTCTTCTGATTTTTTTTGCGCTGCCTGGGCAATACGCTGTTGCCGGATTTTTTCTTTTGCGGCTTTTTCTGCAGCTTGCCGTTTTCGCTGTTGTTCAATAAAGCGTTTTTCAGCTGCTGCTTTTTCTCGCTTGGCTTGCAATAACTGTTGTTGTTTTTTACGCGCTAGTTCTTTGGCTTGTTGTGCCTTGAGTTCTTTCTGCTTAAGACGCTGCTGCTCTTGCCGGTCTTTTTCACGCCAGGCCGATAATAGCTTTAATCGATTATCGGGAATCTGATGATTCTGCAATTGTTGTTGCAGGGCGGCGCTTGTGGACATTTTCAGAAGTTGTCCTCGGAACTCACGAGAGGGTGGGAACTTCCCGATCCAGGTGTTGAGCAAATAACGAAATAATGCTCGATCGCGGGTACTGATCGCCAATTCATCATTCAGGAACACTTCGGTTCCCTTGGCTGATGAGCGAATAATGATTTCATCACCCGGTTGCAAATCGTCCTTAGGCAACCGGATGAATGCCATCAATGCATTACTGCTGTCGGGGTTGCTGGGCAACACCTCATTATTAATTGAGATTTTTGCCTGCCACAGTTTTTGCCAGTTACGCGGTTTCCAACGGCTGGTCACCAGCAAACGCATCTGTTTATCTGCCGTTGAGGAACTTACCGCACTGGCAGAATTATCTTTCTGCTCAAGATACAGCGCCGCCTGGTAGTAGTCGCGAGTCAGGTGACTGTAGATGGCACTACCATTTAACTGCAGTTCCGTTGCCCATGCGCTGCCTGCGACAACGAACAGTCCAGTTGCAGTAATGAATTGAGCAAACCAACGGAGTAAAAATAACATCAGATTTATTTGAAACTGTGAATAACTACAACACTCGGATCAACATCAAAGCTATTAATGTATCCAACGGCGTGTTTGCTGGCTGCCACTTTTGCTTTCATCTCAGTACTGTCTTTGACGCGTTTGGGCGGTTGTTGCTTACCCGAAAAAACGCGACGTGACCAATAGCTGTTCAGTTGGCTCTCTGTTTTATCCAGATAGCGTTGGCTGAACTCCATTCGAGCTTTATCGCCTTTGGGTAAGTCATATGCAATGGCCTTACTACCATCCGGAAAATTACCAGACTTTCCGAGGAAAATTCTTTTGATTTCGTCCTCTTCAAGGCCAGTATATGTATTGGGGTTATTGATGCTGACAATTACCACCACCTCAGCACGAGCGCCGAAGCTGATGGCCAATAACAGGCATAGGGTGCCGAATAACTTCATCTGCTTACTACTCCAGTCAGCCGTAATTAAAACACCAGCTGCAGCGCAGCACGGTAAAGGTTGGCAGAGCGGCCTGCAACGCCACGGTTGGTTTCTTCATCGTGATGGGTCGCTTCAAATTTTAATGCGGTTGCGGCGTCCATGTCGTATCGGATACCAACCGTAACGCTTTTATCTTCGCCCTCCAGTTTTAATAATTTTTGCAGGTCGCCCTTACTGTTTGTTGGTACCCGATCTCGGGACGTTGAGTAAGTTGCATGCAAAGTGACATCACCAAATCGTTGCGCTACACCGCCCAGCCAGGCAAAGTTATCGACTAATAAACCCGAATCGTATTTAAGGTGAGTTGCTTCCAGTACCAGGCTGAAATCACCGTTATCGTAAGTACTGGCAACGTTGAAGTAGCGAGCCAGCTTTTTGTCCAAATCGAATTTATCAATCACATCCGCAGAGAAACCATTACCATTTCCCACAAAACGTGCCATCGCCTGAGCTGTATCAACGCGGCGATAACCCGCGGCACTGTAGGTTGCCAAAATGGCCTCGGTACCTAAAGCGCTGGCTTCAGCGGGTGTCGAAGCCTGAGCTGCCGCAGCTTGATAGGCTGCAAGCGCATCATTATCAACCGCCGGATCAGAGCGTAAATCCAGATTCATCTCGGTTTGTTGATAACCGAGACGGTGGGTGAAATCACCGCTGAATAATGTTAATGATATGCCGTTAATACGATTGAGTTGAGATTCATAGTTTTCACCGAATAAATCGATGTCTTTATTGCGGCGACCGCTGTTGACCTGAACCTGAGCATCGCTGTCACCCAGACTGAAACGATGGGTGATATCAACACCGTCATAGTCATCGAAAGGAATTGAATAAACGTCAGAGGTTGGCCGCACCCAGTTATAAGCGTAACCAACATCCAGAAATTCCGAGTAATAGAAGAACGGAATACGCAGTCTGCCCGCACGTAAATCCGTATTTTCATTTAATGCATGAGAAATAAAGGCCAGTGATGTATCAACATGGAAGTCATTCTCGCCGTCAGCGATTATCTGAACCGTTGCACTGGTTCTCTCGGATAATGGCTTGCTGACTTGCAGCCCCAGCATGGTGTCATTTTCAAAGAAAGTGGGGTCGCCGTCTTCATAGGTTTCAATTGTGGTGTATGCCTGGTCTTTATAATAAACACCCAGGTTAACAAAGCCGTAGACACTGAAGTCATTATCTTCAACCGCTGACACCGGTATCGACATCGCTGTGACGATCGACACTGTTAATAACTTACGCATTATCGCACTCGCTGGAATTACCTCTGCAAACAGGCGGCGGATTGTAGCCTATATAGGCTTTTAGTCGTATGGCAAATCACGAAAAACGTCAGAAAACCGGCTGATTTTTTTCATGATCCAGTAAGATAAGATTTTTTAACACCCGTTCTTTGGTCATTAGCTGTTGATTTTCTTAACATCTACTGTTGATGCTCTTAACATCAACTCGGAGTGTGTTTGCGGCCCTTTGTTTCTTGCTTATCTTTTTTCAGGACAAAATACGTAAATGCCGTTGCTGTAACAAACATAAGCAAACTGTAGATACTGGGGGCAATCGACATTTCTGCGCTTTGCAGAATCGCGGTGGTTATTAATAACGTCAGTGTGCCGTTTTGCAGACCAACCTCTAAACAAACGGTGCGAGCCTGAGTCTCACTATTCAGCAACCATTTTCCAAGACTGTACCCCAGTAGCATGGTCATCAGGTTGAGCGTTAATGCAGCAGGGCCTGAGATAATTGCGAAATCAATGAGCTTATCCCCGAGATTGATGCAGATACTGAGAATCACAGCGCCAAGCACCGCCATTGAAAACTTGCTGATATATGGTTCTGCTTTAATGGCAAAGTTGTGCCACTTGGAACGGATCGCCATCCCCACAATGACTGGTATGACAGTAATCACAATCAACTGGACCCAGGTTTTTACCAGTGGCAGCTCAAATACCTTATCGCTGTCGGAATAATAGTTAATCGCCCAGGCACCTAATAATGGAATGGTAAACGGTGTGATAAAACCAATTACTGCGGTCAGCGATACCGATAATCCGACATCACCTCGTGCCAGAAAAGAGTAAAGATTCGATGTGCTACCACCTGGGCATAATGACAATAAAAACAGGCCAATCGCCACTTCACCGGTTAAACCAAACGCTGCGATAACAATCATTGCGACCAACGGTAATAACGCCATCTGAGCACATGCGCCAACTAAAAACCCTTTGGGCTGCTTAAATACACGGCGGAAATCATTCAGCGTTAGACTGAGACCTACACCGGCCATGATAAGAATTAAGGCGATTGGCAAGCCAATTTTGACCAGTGTCTCGAACATCGTTGAGTACTCGTTATTGTTGTTTGGAAAAGAGCCAAATTACCGGATGAGGCAGACAGCAGCAAGTTTGCCGTTGATATCGGATTATGGGTGCATCATCAATTGTCTTTCAGGTACGCAACGACTGAGTGAAGGGGAGGTTGTTGATGGTTCTGATATTATTGTTGGTCTGTTTATCGTTTCATCAAACTATACCTAACGAATGCTCGATGAGCGTTATCGTAAGTGGTTATTAGATTGCCTCGAATATTGTGAGCATTTATTCCCGTGAACATGCCCGGGTATCAGGTATACAAAACCCTGACACACTAAGCGCGTGGTGCTGCCAGGGTTTTATCGGATCAGGAATTAATTTTTCTTTTCTTCGGTTTCCCCTGAACCGCCTTCAGGCGCGGATTGGATTTACAAATAACAAACAAGCGGCCACGACGTCTGACTACCTGGCAGTCTGGTTGACGAGATTTGGCCGTTTTCAGTGAATTCACAACTTTCATTTTTGATTACCTTAATGCGTTGACTGTCCGTAAGTAAGACATCGCTTTGAACCCCACGTTATGGGATTACCGCAAGGATGATTTTAAGATGTTATAACATAACAATAGAAAGGTAAAGGCAATTGATAATCGTTATTGTTTGAGCATTGAATTCGGGAATTGGTGGTTATTGATGCCGATAAAACGGCTTGCAAAAACTCCAGGGGTTAAACCCAAACTGTGGCTGTAATTCTTTGCAACGTTTCTGAGCCTGATTTTTCTCCAGGGCAGGCCGACGCGAAGCCCACAGAATCCAGTTGCCATCGTGCGTTGTTGCCTGCATAACGGTTGGAAATAAACGCTTAATCAGCTGCAGCAATGGCTCATCTTGGCGGTGCTCTTTCCACAGGTTCAGCACCAGCCAACCATTATCCGCTAATACGCTGGCACTTTGCTGTAAAAAATCCTGCTGTTGCTGCACCGGGTTCAGGCCATCAGCCAAGTATAAATCTGAGAATAATAAATCGGTTTTTAAGCCCGCTGAAATCAACTTTGTCAGATAGTCGCTGGCACAGCTGACATGCACTTTCAGGCGTTTATCCCGTGGCAAGGCAAAATACTGAAACGCAACCTGAGCAACGGCCGGGCGTAACTCAACCGCGTGTATCTGAGCATCAGGCAGTTGCTGCCACAGGGTTGAGGTTAATGAGCCTCCACCCAGCCCCAACACTGTCGCCGACGTTAATGCCGATAGGTCCTGACACTGCGTCAGTACCGTAAACATCGATCGCAGATAGTCATGCTGTAACTGGAAAGGGGCGGATTTGAGCTGGCAGCTTTGTTCGTCGGTGGTACCAAAACTGAGATAACGTTTAGTGCCGTCGTCAAACACCTGAATCGGACCGTGGTCATCAAAACGGCGATGAACTTCACGGCCCAGTAATTCGTTGGCGACTAATAAGGTTTGCGGGTTCACAGGTTTTTGAAAAACACTTTGGAATTACGTTGCAGATTGTAAGCCTGCTGCTTTTCCTGAGGTAATTCGCTGACATCGCCTGCAACAAAACCTTGCTCAACAAACCAATGAGCCGTGCGTGTGGTTAACACAAACAGCTGCTGATAATGACGCCGTCTGGCTTGTTGCTCAATTTGTTCCAGCAGACGCTGGCCACGATTGCCGCCACGATAATCATTGTGTACAGCCACACAAGCCAGTTCCGCCTGTTTGTCGGAGTACGGATACAGTGCAGCGCAAGCTGTGATTAAACCGTCGCGTTCAATCACATAAAAACGCTGAATTTCGGTTTCCAGTAATTCACGCGACCGACGCACCAGTACGCCCTGATCTTCTAGTGGTTTTAATAACTGCAGAATACCGGCAACGTCATCGATATTGGCTGCCCGTAATTGATCGTAAGCTTCCTGACTGATTAGGGTACCGTCACCCTCGCGGGTAAATAATTCCTGCAATAAGGCGCCATCTTCAGCGTAACTTAACAATTGCGCTCGAGGCACACCTTGCTTTACGGCGTTTAAGGCAGCTTCAGCATGCGCCAGCGCGTCGCTTTCCAGCTCGGGCAATAATTCCTGTAACTGGGTGCTGGTTAGCTGGCGAATGATATTGTTGCGGGTATCGGTCAGACCGGCGTCTTTCCCCAGAATGAGTAATTTATCGGCACGCAGTGCAATGGCTGCTTGTTGGGCAACGTCCTCCACCGTCAGGTTAAACATTTCCCCACTGGGGGAATAACCGGCGCAAGATAGCAATACAATATTCCGCTGTTGCAGCAATTCACTGATGGCCTGGTGTTCCACCCGTCGCACTTCTCCGGTGTGCTGAAAATCGATACCGTCGATCACCCCTTTGGGTTTTGCTGTGACAAAATTACCGCTGATAACGCGAATCCGCGCGCCATGCATTGGCGAGCCGGGAACACCCACCGACAGCAGAGATTCGATATCCGACTTCACCATACCAATAGCCGCTTTGACCGCATTCAGGGCGGCGCTATCGGTAATGCGAAAACCATTGTGGAAGTCACTTTTAATCGACAGGGTTTTTAATACCGCATCAATTTGCGGGCGGGCTCCGTGCACCAGAACCAGTTGCACGCCGAGGCTGTTAAGCAGGGCGATATCCTGAATCACATTATTAAAGTTATCGTGGGCGATGGCATCACCCTCAAACATAATGACGAAGGTTTTACCGCGGTGCGCATTGATATACGGCGACGAATGGCGGAACCATTTGACGTAGTCGTTATTCTTCATTGGTGAAGTATCTAATGGCGTGTGGTTGTTACCACTTTGCTGCGGCTTGGTTTCGTCGTTCATGATGCTGATTCGGTTACGTTTCCTGATTAATCGCTGCGGTTTTTAGTAGTCAATAATGTGCTGGCGCTAAGTTTAACACCGCTGCCGTTATTGCAGGCAGAACTCTTTAATTAACTGGCTGATTAAATCCACGCAAGGCTGAATCTGGTCGTGGGCCAGGTACTCATCCACCTGATGAGCCTGATCAATGTTGCCCGGTCCCAGTACCAGAGTCTCGATCCCCAGTTCCTGCAGGAAAGGCGCTTCTGTGGCAAACGCCACCGCTTCACTTTTGGCCGAAGTTAAACGCTCGCAGGCTTGAACAATGGCGCTGGATTCTGCCGTTTCAAACGGATTAACGCCGGGAAACAGCGGTTCAACCTCCAGCTCCACTTCATGCGCCTGCGCCACCGGAGTCAGTCGGGTGCGGATTTCTTCACGCAGATCGTCATTGCTCATACCCGGTAGGGCACGCAGATCGAATGCCAGCTCGCAGCTGCCACAGATACGATTGGGATTGTCACCACCGTGAATACAACCGAGATTCATGGTTGGGCTCTGTACGGCAAAATGGGCATTCTGAAAATTCGCAGCCAGGTCTTTGCGGATGGTCATTAACTCACCCATAACCGAATGCATCGCGTCCATCGCACTGATGCCCAGCGCCGGATTTGATGAATGTCCGGCACGCCCGGTAATCCGCACGTTTTCCATCATGATGCCTTTGTGCATGCGGATGGGCCTCAGGCTAGTGGGCTCACCGACCACGGCGTAACGTTTTTTGTTGTCACTTTTAAGTGCATTCTGTTGCGTTAATGCTCGCGCACCGGACATCGAACTTTCCTCATCCGCGGTCGCCAGAACAATTAACGGCTGCTTAAACTCGGCGCCGCGAAATTGTTCCACCGCATCCAGCACCAGAGCGAAAAAGCCTTTCATATCGCAGGTGCCCAAACCGTAAAAACGATTGTCGCGTTCGGTTAAGGTAAAAGGGTCGGACTGCCACTTTTCCGGATTGCAGGGCACGGTGTCGGTATGACCACTTAATACTAAGCCGCCGCCCTGGCCGTTATCTTCGCCGAGGGTGGCCACCAGATTGGCTTTGCCGGGATGGTTCTCCAGCGGAAGAATCTGTACCCGAAAATCCAGTTCTTCCAGCCAGGTCGCCAGGCTGTTGATCACCGCCATATTGCTCTGATCGTATTCCGGTAACACCGAACTGATGCTGTTATGGCCGATCAGGGTACTGAATTTTTCTACCGTACCGGGAAGGCGGAATTGTGCTGCCACGTATAGCTCCTTGTTATGCTGCGTTGTACACCGATTCCCGGCGTCGCCAGCGATAAACAGCTATATTTTTCAGCCGCCGGATCCAAGGCACATCCCTGTGCCTGGGCTCCTTCCGCCACATCCTGTGGCTGCGTTGAAAAACATACCTGCTCACCGATGGCTTTAAGGCTTTGTAATTTTTAAACAGTTTTCTTGCGAATCATCGCTGTGCCCTTAACAATACCGCCATGACTACAGAAATCGAACTAAAACTGCGGCTTTGTCCGCAGAATCTTAATGACCAGAATAACCCTCTGGTGACCTTCCTTAATCAGAACGCGGAAGCCGATGGCGAAAAGCAGCTGAATAATCACTATTTCGATAGCGACGATGCGGCATTAGCCGCGGCAAAAGCAGCACTGCGTATTCGCCAGAAAGGCGATCGTTTTGAGCAGACGTTAAAAACCGCAGGCTCTTCCCAGGGCGGTATGCATCAGCGTCGTGAATGGAACTGGCCACTGACGGGCAATCAACTGGATGCTGACGTATTGGCCGATCCGGAAGTCCAGTCATTCTGGCCGAATGGTGTTGCGATCGATCAACTGAAGCCAGTATTCAGTACGCAGTTTAATCGTCGTGCCTGGCGCTGGACGCTGGAAGTTAATGGCAAAACGACCACCGCTGAAGTGGTTATTGATCAGGGTGACGTTCAGGCGAATGCCGACGGTGAGAGCAACACGCAACCCTTATGTGAGTTAGAGCTGGAATTGCTCGACGGCGATGTTGACGGTTTATGGGCGATGGCGCAGCAACTGAGTGAGCAGGCACCGTTGTGGCTGAGTGATATCAGCAAAGCCGAGCGTGGCTATCAATTAGCCAACATCGGTGTGCGTTGGGCAACCATTTATCCGCAGCTTAATGAACAACAATCCCTCGCTATGGCTGTACCACAGTGGCTGCAGCATCACCTGATCTTGTTTAAACGCACACTGGAAAAAACCATCTGGGAGGAAAACTCTCAGGCCGCATTGGAATGTTGGCAGCACTGGTTGGCGTTGCGTCACCTGCCGCAGTGGTGCGGAAAAATTATTAAGCGCAAACAAACCAAAGAGTTGCGAAATGCACTCGACCAGCTGCATGCGTGTCTGGAAGGGTTGTCAGCATTAACGACCGCACAGCGTTTCTTTAATGACGCCGAAGTGCGACAGCGCTGGCTATCGCAGGCGCAGCAACTGCGTAACGATAAGGCCCTGGCTCAGGCGTTATTGCAGATCGGTCACTGGAGCTACAAGCAGCTGCCACCATTAACACAGCTGGCCGAAGCCGCAGTGAATGTCAGTGGCGAAACGCTCAGTCATTATTTCCACCGTAGCTGGAAAGAAGCGCAGCAAGCCTTTGAAGGTCCTCACGAACATTGGCATGTGAATCAATGGGCCGAACTTCAGTCTCAGGTGTCGCGTTTACAACACCTGCATGCACTGCGTCGCCAGCTGCAACAAGGTGAGGAAAATGCGCCGTATCAACGCGAGCGACGGTTACTGTCTGATATGCTTAACGGGCAATCTCTGATACAAAGTCTGATTGCACAACCCGAGCTGTTAACGGTTGAACAGACCGAACAACTGACGGATGAACTGCCTTACGAATTCTGGGGCAGATGGCTTGAGCTCAACAGCGCCTTGCGTTAACGCTGAGTTCGGGCAATACAACGAGGAACAACAATAATGATGCAGGCCCAGGCGGATCGCCACCTAACCTTAGCCACCTTGCTGGAAGAACTTCGTCGTGACGACGTGTTGTCTAAGGAGGAGCATGAGAGCGGTTTGAGCATTCGCCGTAATCAGGGCGAGGAAAGTCTGCATCCGTTGACCATGGTGGCGCGCCAGAACTTTAGCGATGCCCGCAACGGTAAAGCGCTCACGGAAGAGGCATTGATGGAGTGGTTGGCAGCGGCGAACAACCTCGAGAGTTACAATATCGACCCACTCGAAATTGACGTCACTGCCATCACCGCACAGATGTCATACGCTTTCTCCGATCGCCATAAAATCCTGGCCGTAAAAGTCAGTAAAGAGGAAGTCGTGGTCGCCACTTCAGAACCCTTTGTTACGGGCTGGATGGCTGATCTGGAACACACCACCCGGCGAACGGTGACCCGGGTACTGGTGGCGCCATCGGATATTGATCGCTTCCGGGTTGAGTTCTACCAGTTGGCGAACTCGGTTAACCGGGCAGGCCAGGCCCACGGTGGTATCAGCTCGGTACAGAATCTGGAAGCTATGCTGGAGTTGGGCAAAGCCCAGGCGCCGGATGCCAACGACGAACACATCGTTAATATCGTCGATTGGCTACTGCAATACGCGTTTGATCAGCGCGCCAGTGATATTCACATTGAGCCGCGCCGGGAAGTGGGACATGTGCGCTTTCGTATTGATGGTGTATTGCACAATGTCTACGAATTTCCGGCTCAGGTTTCCCAGGCCGTTGTCGCACGGATTAAATCGTTGGGGCGAATGAACATCGCGGAGAAACGCCGCCCTCAGGACAGCCGTTTAAAGACCAAAACGCCATCTGGCGAAGAAGTAGAATTGCGTTTGTCGACGCTGCCAACCGCGTTTGGCGAGAAGATGGTGATGCGTGTATTCGACCCATCGGTTTTGGTGCGCAGCTTCTCCGACCTCGGCTTCAGTAAAGAAGATAAACGTCGCTGGGATCATATGACCAGCAACAACCACGGCATCGTGTTTGTTACCGGCCCAACCGGTTCCGGTAAAACCACCACGCTGTACACCACTCTGAAAACACTGGCGACCTCAGAGGTGAACGTATCCACCATCGAAGACCCGATCGAGATGGTGGAAGGCTCGTTTAACCAGATGCAGGTGAACCCGGCGATTGATCTGGCGTTTGCCGATGGGGTACGGGCATTGTTGCGTCAGGACCCGGATATCATCATGGTGGGCGAGGTGCGTGATCTGGAGACTGCCGAGATTGCGGTGCAGGCGGCGTTAACCGGCCACTTGGTGTTATCGACGTTACACACCAACGATGCACCCTCTGCTTTCACCCGGTTGCAGGAACTCGGCTTGCCGCCGTATCTGATTAAATCTTCTGTGCTGGGGGTGATGGCCCAGCGCCTGGTGCGGACGTTATGTCCGCACTGTAAAGTCGCTCATGACGTCGATGAAAAAGACTGGAAGCAGCTGACGTCTCCATGGTTAGTAAAAGCGCCCGAGAAAATTTATCGCGCTAATGGTTGTCTTGAATGTCGTGGCACCGGTTTCCTTGGCCGCATGGGCATTTACGAAGTGATGCCGATGAGCAACACGCTGGAAAGCCTGATTGATGACGCCACGGACCATGCCAAACTGCGCCAGGCCGCGATGAAAGAGGGGATGCACAGTCTGCGTTTGAGCGGGGCGCACAAAGTGGCGGCGGGGCTAACCACCATTAACGAGGTTATGCGGGTGGCTCCCTTGTCCAAAATGTAATTGAATCAAACGACCGGTTCTGTCCAAAATGTAACGAAGGCATTCTGGAAAAGCACCTCACGGACAGAAAATGTTGCCCTCTTCATAGTTTCGTAAGGCAACAGCGACTAAACTTAGCCGCAGTTAAAAGTATAAAGAAACAACATAACGTACAACATAAAGAGACGCTTGGTACTCAAGGTGGACAACACACAGGAAGAAGGGCCCGCAATACAACCGCCGGCCATTATTGATTTAGAGGCATCAGGCTTTGGCCGCGGTAGTTACCCGATCGAAGTCGGCTTCGCCTTGGAAGATCGTCAGGTACACAGTTTTCTGATTAAGCCCGCACCTGGCTGGACTCATTGGAGTGATGAAGCGGAAAAGATCCATGGAATCTCTCGTCAGCAGCTGGAAGAACATGGCCTGACGCCGCGTGAAATTGCGCTGAAAATGAACGAACTGCTGCGCGGTAAAACCCTGTACTCGGATGCCTGGAGTTTTGACTCATCGTGGATTGGCCGCATGTTCGATGAGGCTGAACTGGTACAGCGCTTCCGTATTGAAACGGTGAATAAACTGCTGACTCAGGAACAGATGGAAGCCTGGCATGACACGAAACAACATCTGTGGGATGAGCTGGATGTTGGCCGCCATCGCGCTGCCAACGATGTAAAAGTTCTGCAGGAGACCTTTATTCGCATTACGGCACGCTAACATGGCTTGTTGTTTCAGGGTAACTGCCACCTCAGTGACCCTGCACCATTTTCTTATCAGATAATAAAAACGATGACTGACTCTAAACCGACTCCCGATACGCCGATCAGCGGTGGCTGCCGTTGTGGCCAATGCCGTTTTACCGTCTCTCGCGGACCCCTGTTTGCGGGCTACTGCCACTGCAATGCCTGTCGCCAGCGCTCCAGCGCGCCGTGTACCGGTTTTATGATGATGGACGAACCCAGTTTTGAACTGGTGGGCGAGACACACAGCTACCGCGAGACCGGCGGTTCTGGCGCTCCGATTGAGCACCAGCGTTGCAGCAAATGCGGTTCTGCGATTTATACCAAACTGTATGCTCTGAAAAATATTCTGGCGGTTCCGGAAGTACTGCTCGACGATAGGCAGGTATTCCAGCCACAGCAGCATGTCTGGGTCAGCGCTAAGCAGGACTGGTTCGAAATTAACGATGGTTTAATGCAACAACCCGGACCACCAAAACTGTCTGCAGAACTGCTGGCGAGGTTGCCGCGTTGATTCCGGGTTGATTCCGGGTTGGCGCTGGATTTATATCTCACTTCGGTAGTCCTCCTCCGGAAACGGCAGTTCATCAAACTCCAGCTGATGGTCATCCTCGTACTCAAAGCCGTCGTCCAGCTCTGGAGGCTCAATGTCATCCGCGGCATCATCGTCGAGCGGGTCGCTATGGTTGTCGTCAGAGTCATAGTCTGGCTCATCGTCCCGAACGTGGTCTGAATCATGTTCGTGATGATGAGGGTCATGATCGAAGTCACGTTGTGCGTCATCAAACCAGAACGCATCCTCGTCTTCATCAAAACCAATGCTGATGCTGTCGTCGATTTCCAACCCGTCGAAGGCTTCCGGCAGTTGCACTTCAAAACCTTCCAGATACAGCTCCGCATCTTCCATCGGGAACCCTTCGAGCCAGAATTCATCCGCCAGTTCCAGTAACCGGGTCAGTGGCATAGGGTGCCAGTCGTCGACGATAAACTCGTTGTTCTCCAGTTCACCGCTGAGCGTCAGTGGTTGATCCAGTGCTGGTATATCGTCTTTAAACTGCAGCTTCTGCTCACCCAGCATAAAGCTGCCTTGAAGCGCCGAAACGGGCCCGGCAAGCAGTGCAATTTGCTCTGGCCAATCGCGTATCAGGCTGGCGCGGATCGTTTGATCCGGTGCCCGTAAGCCACTGACTGCGAGCCATTGTCCGGCAACCAGCTGGTTTACCGCCAATGGCTGTTGATGCTGATCGAGCAGTCGTGTGCGGTTATCAACAATCACCCGTTGGCCAAGAATCTGTAACTCGGTTTTGTTGTTTGCCAGATTCTGCACCGATGTCAACGGGCCAATCACGTTATTCACCGAGTGAACTTCGATTGCCTGATAATCTTTACCGGATTCATCGGCGAGTACAGCAACCACCTGACCTAAGCGAATATCGTCGCGCTGGCTTTGCGCGCCGTCGCGGAAGTAACGGGTATGCTGCGGCAATAGGATATGGCGATCGTTCACCCAGATGCTGCCGAAGGCGCTAACGCTGCCAACAATGGTGGCTTTGCCGGGTTGCTTTCCGCTACCACCCAGACCATTTTGTGGGGTATTGGGTTGTTGCTGATCAACCGGGCTGCCGGTACCTCCGAGGCCATTACGTGCCTGCTGACCGGTGCCACCCAAACCATTTTCCGGTTTGGCGAAGGGGGCTTTGCCGGTTCCTCCGAGACCATTATCAACAGCCGGAGTGCGGGCTATTATGCGGCCCTGATATTCGATCTTACCGCTTTTGCTGGTTTCGACAGAGCGCCAGTGTGACTCCTGCGTTGAGCAGGCGATCAGTAAGCCACACAGCAGCCAGAGCAGTCGCTTACTGGTGCGGTTCATGACGCTCATCCTCGTCGAACACATACATGCCAACATTAACGCGCTGGTGAAAATTGCCTGGCTGATCCTGCTGCTTCAGTTCCAGTGCGCGCTGGTTCAGGCGTGTCAGCAATGCCATGCCTTCGTCGGCGGCCAGTTGTTTCAATTCTTCAACCGAGGCTTCCGACAATCCGTCGTAATACAGGCAGCGTTCAAATTTTGCCGGTTGTTGAAGCAAATTATTGCTGACGGTGGCGATATGGTCGGCGAGGTTCAGACCCAGGAAGAAGGCTTTCTCGTCGACACCTTGTTTCGGAACAAACGCATTAGGTGTGAGTTGAATCTTCAGCTCACCCTCTTGCTCAATTTCTTCTGCGGCACCCAGGCGCAGCCACTCATCCAGAACCACCCTGGCACGAATATCTTTCTTCGCAACTTGCTCAACCAGCGCTTCAAAGCTGGGTTGTGCATCCCCGGTTTGCTTAAACGGCAACGCCAGCGGCTGGGCATTCGCATCGCAATAATGGGCCATCCAGTATGCGGCAATCTGAACGCCAAGGCTGACCACCTCTGGCGTGTGTGTGGTTTGTTGTGGCTCGCCGCGCAGGCGTTTGATGTCTTTACGATGAATGCCGGTGAGCAAGCTGAGGCGGGTGTCGGTCTGGGGCTTGCCCGGTAGCGGGAAGTCACGTTCGGCGACATCAACCATGGCTTTTTTCAGCCATTCCTGCACCACCGGATAGGTGATCTGAAACGACAGCAATAGTTTTACCAGCGGTTTCAACAGGCGCTGAACCGCTTGATTGAGGGCTTTTGGAGCGGCGCTGCGGCTCGGTTGCTGTGTGTCGTGGGGCTTATTCATATAACAAGCATACCTAAGCGAGGGATTTTTTCCCACTGTTTTACCCGAATGTGATGCCTGTCACAAAACCACCAGTATTAATGTTTTGACAAGGGAAAAATTCCCTCGTAGTGTGGAAATGGAATTGAGGGAATATTTCCCTCGAATTGTCGGGTGTTAAATCAAGCACCAATTCCTGGTTACCCGGCAGAGCAATCACAACGAATCGGAAGGTGAAAGCTATGAAGATGATTAACAGTAAAACACTCGCGCTCAGTACCCTGGCGGTTGCGCTTTCAACGGCACTGCCGAGCTATGCCGGTGTCGTCAATGCACCTCAGCAGCGCATTATTGGCGGTGTTGATGCAGGAAAAACGGCATATCCGTGGATGGTATCGATTAAAAGTAAGACCAGTGGCCAACATTTTTGTGGTGCCAGTCTGATCGACAAACAATGGGTATTAACGGCGGCCCACTGTCTTGAGGAGGTTGGCGCCGACGATATTCAGGTCACTATCGCGGAATATGATCAGGAGTCGAAGGATAGCGGTGAACAAACCCTGCTGGTCAGCGCTATTTATATGCACCAGGACTATGACCCAGACCACGATATTGCGTTGCTTAAGCTGGCCGAAGAGTCGGATAAGACACCCGTTGCGCTGGCCGATGCAAACTTTATGGCCAATCTGAATGTTGGAACTGAGCTGACGACTATCGGCTGGGGGCTGACCAGAGACGGTGATTACAGCAGCCTTGCAACGATTTTACAGGAAGTAAAAGTCCCCCTTTACAAGCAGGCCGACTGTAAAATCAACTACGGCAAACTGGATGTCGAGATTACCAGCAATATGGTGTGTGCGGGGTTACCGGCAGGCGGAAAAGATTCGTGTCAGGCTGACAGTGGTGGCCCGTTATTTGTGCAGTCCGGCGGCAGCATGGTGCAACTGGGCGTGACCAGTTTTGGTGAGGCTTGTGCCAAAGCCAGCTTTCCCGGTGTATATACCCGTGTAGCGGCTTATCGCGATTGGATTATTAAAGCGAAAAAAGGAGAGGTGCCGGCACATAAGCCGGATGACCAATCTGGTGGTACCGACAGCCCGTTAGAACAAGAAGTGCTGGGATTACCGCAATCTATCGATTTATTCGTCGACAGAGGACAGCAATCTGCCAGCGACCAGCTGACGTTGGAGAATCCGAAAGAAGCCAAAGCCAATTTGCTGGTGAGTGATATGACCATTGATGGTGATGGTTTCTCTCTTAAAGAGAACAGCTGCGCTAACCAGGCGATTGAGCCGGGTAAGAGCTGTCGTTTCAGCGTGAGCTACCAAGCTCAGGGCAACAAGTCTTTTGCTGAGGGTCAGCTGCAGTTGAAAACGAATCATCAGACTCATCAAACCATTGAGGTCGATTTGTTTGCCCTGAACGGCAATGCTTTTGATGAAGCAGATGATGTGAGCTGTTCGATTTTTACTGAGCTTAATCTGACCAACGATAAAGAGGATGCTGATGGCGACAACGGCTGTGACAATAAAGAACCAGACGATAACGCTGATAACAACGATTCGAACGATGACAACACTGATAATAACAGCGATGAAAAAGATGAGAACAAATCCGAGGTTACGTTTGCTGGTGCACTGAATCCGCTGATGTTACTGGGCTTGTTAGCGCTGCCATTGGTGGGCCGTCGCAAATCATAATTACCAGAAGAAGAGATTCTCAGCCGGGGCAACCCGGCTTTTTAACGAATGAATAAGCTGGCCGTTGGTCAGCGAACTCAGGAGTCGCATAATGGAAAAATTCTCATTGATGTGCAGTTTGGTACTGATGGCCGGTTGCGGTGCAACCAGCACCAATAACCCTGCAGAGCCATCAACACTGGAAACCCTTTACGGTTATCGCTGGCAGGGAAATGTTCTGTTTGTGGATGTGGTGAGCCATGGTTGCACCAAACCGCAGGATTTTGAACTCGACTGGCCAGACACAGACAGGCTGGTTATCAAACGCTTAAGGCCAGACCGTTGTCGGAAGGCTGCTACAATAACGACGTTGAATTTCGAAACCGACCAGCGCAGGGGTCAGTCGATTCAGGTTATTAACCCGATTCAGGCGACCCGGATTAAAGCGTTCAATAACTGATTTCCCGACTGCAATTTCAGCGGCTGGCGCCAGATACAGAGAATATGAGCAAACGTCTTCTGATTATTACGGTTATGCCGATTGCGATGTCTGTCGCAGCCGCAGAGCAAGTACAGACCTCCTGGTCTTCGTTCTTTTACCAGGGCGATTATGGTGGCGACTCTGACACCGATACCTGGGTTAATCAGCTGCGCTTGAATTATCGCCACGATAACTGGCAGCTGGGGTATAGCCAGGCTGTTATTCAACAGCACGGCAGTCAGCGAATTGTTGATGGCGACAATCTGGATGAAGAACAGCCAGATGATGATCAGCTGGCTGATGAATTTGATGTGGACAGCCCGGATAATGACGATCCGGATCCAGAGCAAAACGAACCCGAGCGATATTCAACCTTCTCCCATCATCGCAGTGGTTTGTCGGACCCAAGTGTGCTGCTGAGTTATCGCTGGGCAGACAGACGATCTTTGCTGGACAAAAGCCAGGGAAGCTGGCGACTGGCGCTGCGTTGGAAGTTACCACTAACTGATGAGCAGGAATTTTCCAATGGCCGTCATGAGTGGCGCTTGTCGATGCATCGTTCGCAGCGTTTTGAGCAGCTGACGTTGAGTGCTTCACTGGGTCACCACTGGCGACAATATCAGGCCAACAAAGACAACGATCAGCGCTGGTACACGCACATAGGTGTGATGTTTTTTCCGGGTAAGTCAACCGGTTTGGGCGCGTCCTATTTTTATAAACAAAAACTGGAATCACAGTCTGAGGCAGCGCGTTCGGTTGCAGTAAATGGCTACTGGCGGCTAAACCGTGCGCTCTCGTTGACCGCCAACGCCGGCTTTGGGTTATCGGAAATTGTGGCTGACCATTACCTTGGTATCAGCGTTAATTACCGTTGGCGGCTGTAGGGCTTGCAGTAAAGCGCAATGCGGTACCAATCCTGTGCATATCTTCTGGCATCGGGGCATAATGCTCGCCTTGCAAAATGTGTGTGATGGTTATGATTTTTCTGTTGTTCCTCGCCGTGGGTGCGGTTGCGGGTTTGTTAGCGGGTTTGTTTGGTATTGGCGGTGGTATGGTCATTGTGCCGGTACTGGTGTTGACCTTTGCGGCTCAGGGCATCAGTGCAGCGGTGTTAACCCATATGGCGGTTGCTACCTCATTGGCCACCATTGTGTTCACATCCATCAGCTCTGTACGAGAACATCATAAAAACGGTGCGGTCGACTGGCCATTGGTCAGCATGATGAGTGTTGGCATTATTGCTGGCACCGCCGTTGGTGTATCGCTGATCACCAGTGTGCCGGGTCCGGTTTTACAAAAAATTATTGGTGTATTTGCCTTATTAGTCGCGATCAAGATGTTCTTTGGTCTCGATCCCAAGAGTGATGGTTCACGTCCGGGTCATACTGGTTTGATCACAGCCGGTGGTGTGGTGGGATTTGGTTCTGCCTGGTTTGGCATTGGCGGTGGAACCTTCACCGTGCCGTACCTGACCTGGATGCAAACCCCGATGCGACGCGCAGTTGCCACCTCGGCGGCCTGTGGATTACCCATTGCCCTGACCGGCGCCATAAGTAATGTGTTTGCCGGTTGGAATCACTCCGACTTACCGGCCTGGACCACCGGATTTTTATACTGGCCAGCAATTGGGGGGATTGTACTGACGAGTGTGCCGTTCGCTAAAGTGGGTGCCCGACTGGCCCATAAGCTTGACCAAAAATTACTGAAAAAAGCCTTCGCCCTGCTGTTGGTTGTGGTTGGATTGCGCTTCTTGTTGTCTTAACCGACGGTTTTCCATTTTCGCTTTAATAAAATTGCCGGATTCGTTGCTCATACTCAGCCGCTGATCCCGCCGCAAGGATGTTGTTATGTTGACTTACCCTGAGATTGATCCGGTTGCGATTGCGATTGGCCCATTAAAGGTTCATTGGTATGGCCTGATGTATCTGTTGGCCTTTGGTACCAGCTGGTGGTTGGCGAATCTGCGTGCCAGGCGCCCTGGTTCCGGTTGGACGCCGGAGCAGGTATCTGATCTGATTTTCTTTGGTGCCATGGGGGTTATCCTCGGTGGCCGTCTGGGCTACGTATTCTTCTATAACTTCCCGAAACTGCTCGAAGATCCGTTGATGCTGATCCGTATCTGGGAAGGTGGGATGTCGTTCCATGGTGGTCTGATCGGCGTTTTGGTGGCGCTGGCCTGGTTCGGTAAAAAATATCAGAAGCAGTTTTTTGATGTCGGTGACTTTGTTGCCCCTTTTGTTCCGCTGGGCCTGATGTTTGGTCGTATCGGTAACTTTATTGGTGGCGAACTCTGGGGTCGCGTGGCCGATCCACAGTCTGTGCCCTGGGCGATGGTGTTTCCGCGTGCCGGTGAGTTACCGCGTCACCCGTCGCAGTTGTATCAAGCGGCGCTGGAAGGCTTCCTGTTGTTTGTTATTTTGTGGTGGTTCTCGAATAAACCACGCCCACAAAAAGCCGTTGGTGCTGCATTTCTGATAGGATATGGCGTTTTCCGCACCATCGCCGAATTCTTCCGTGAGCCGGATGCCCATATCGGTTTTGATCTGTTTGATTGGGTCAGCCGTGGTCAGCTGCTGAGCATGCCGATGATTGTCATTGGTATCGCCTTTATGGTGTGGGCTTACCGCGGTGATAAGGTCCGTCAGACGGCCTGATGAACAACTTTTACTGAGAGCTAACGATGAAACAATACCTCGATCTGATGCGTCATGTACGTGAAAACGGCACCTTTAAAGAGGATCGTACCGGTACCGGTACTTACAGCTGTTTTGGCTATCAGATGCGTTTCGATCTGAGTGAGGGTTTCCCGTTGGTGACCACCAAAAAGCTGCACCTGCGCTCCATCATTCACGAGCTGTTGTGGTTCCTGAGTGGCGATACCAACATCAAATACCTGAAAGACAACGGCGTTAGCATCTGGGACGAATGGGCGGATGAGGAAGGTAACCTCGGCCCGGTTTATGGTTCCCAGTGGCGCAGCTGGCCAACGCCGGATGGTGGTCATATCGACCAGATTACTCAGGTGGTGGATCAGATCAAAAACAATCCGGATTCCCGTCGTCTGATTGTCAGTGCCTGGAACGTAGCGGAAGTGAACAATATGGCATTACCGCCGTGTCACGCGTTCTTCCAGTTCTATGTTGCCGATGGCAAATTGTCCTGCCAGTTGTACCAACGCAGCGCCGATATTTTTCTTGGTGTGCCGTTTAATATCGCCAGTTACGCTTTGTTGGTTCATATGGTGGCGCAGCAGTGTGATTTAGAGGTGGGTGATTTTGTCTGGACCGGTGGTGATGTGCACTTATACGCGAACCATCTGGAACAAACCGATCTGCAATTAAGCCGCCAGCCGATGCCACTGGCGAAGCTGAAAATCGGCCGTAAGCCAGACTCGATCTTTGACTATCAATTCGACGATTTTGAGATTGAAGGTTATCAGTCCCATGCCCATATCAAAGCACCAGTTGCGGTTTGATATCGTTATAACCCCTTAAATAATAAGGGTTATGGCGCTCTGGAATGAGATTTGGATAACTTTTGATCAGCCCCTGTCCCAGCATGTCCATCGATTGCAAAAAAGTGGATAGCAGATGGGGTAAATGTCAGTCATGACAGGATGAGTCGCTGTCATTTGACGACTGCTGGCTATACTGAGAAAACGTTCATCGATCAGTTTTCTTATGTCTCCGACACCCCATTCGAAACCCGAGCTGTCCAAGGTTCATATATTGTCCCTGCTGGAACAACAGAGTGTGCCCGCTGATTTGCACTCGGCAGGCATACCGATGGTCGAGTGTGTGGACGAAATTTGCAGCTCTGCGATGAATCAGGACAGTACCATTGTGATTCTGGCAGAGCGCATCAACAGTGAACTGAAAGCCGCGATTGAACGGATCCAGCTGACTTTGACTGATGCTGCGATTATTGTGGCACTGCCTTCGGTGCAGCAACTGCATTACAACAGCGTTAACCTGATTGGCCTGGGAGTGCACGAATTGGCCAGTTGGGACGAGTCCATCATGACCGATTGGCAGCGCCTGATAGAGCAGGCACGTGCCCGGCGCGCCTATGAGTCGCAGTTGAAACGTTTTTCCCATTACGACCCTTTGACCCAGTTGGCAAACCGAAGTCTGTTTCAGGATCGGCTTGAGCACAGTTTGTTGCAGAATCAGCGTCGTGCCCGCGGCGTGGGTGTGTTGTTTCTGGATCTTGATCGCTTTCGGGTGGTAAATGATATTTATGGCCATCACATCGGTGATCAGCTGTTGGTGGCGTGCGCCGAACGCATGATGGAGAAGGTGCGGCGTTCGGATACGCTGGCGCGTTTGGGGAGTAACAGTTTTGCCGTCATTCTTGATGATGTCGACGACGATGACGGCATGTACCGGGTATCAGATAAACTGAATCAGGCTTTCACTCAGCCATTTGATATTGCCGGGCACGAGATTTTTGTCAGTACCAGTATTGGTATGCAGCTCGCTAGTCGGGTTAATTTTGATGTGGGTGAACTGGTGCGCCATACCGAGCTGGCATTGCATGATGCCAAACGTAATGGCCGCAATGCCAGGGTGTTGTACCGAGAACACCACTCGCCGGCAGATAAGGTCCGCCTTGGTTTGGAGAGCGCGCTGCATCATGCACTGGAGCGCCAGGAGTTGTATCTGGCGTACCAGCCTCAGATTGACTTGAATAGCTGTGAGTTCATCGGTGTCGAAGCGCTCATGCGGTGGCGCCATCCGGTATTGGGTAATGTGCCTCCGACGGTATTCATCCCGGTATTGGAAGATACCGGTCTGATCGATCGCTTTGGGTTATGGGCAATTCAGTCTGCTTGTGAGCAATTTTCTCGGTGGTTGCAACAGCAACAGATTCCGTCCGTTGCAAAACTGTCGGTTAACTTGTCGCCACGTCAGTTCCGGCAGCCGGAGCTGGCGCAGCAAATCAAAAGCGCATTACAGAGCAGTCGGCTTTCGCCAAAACGACTGACGCTGGAAGTGACCGAAAGTATGTTGATGAATAACCTCGACCAGGGCATCGAAATGCTGGCACATCTGCGACGCCTTGGTGTTTCCGTGGCTATAGATGACTTTGGCACCGGTTATTCCTCGTTGTCTTATCTGAAAGATCTGCCGATCGACTATCTCAAAATTGACCGTGTCTTCGTCAAAGATATCGTCACCGACGACAATGATGCTGCCATCGCCAATTCAATCATTGGTCTTGCTCACAATCTGGGGCTTAAGGTGATCGCAGAGGGTGTCGAGGATAAAGACGTGTTGGAACGCTTGATAGCCTTTGGCTGTGATCAATATCAGGGTTACTACTTCTCGCGGCCAATTCCTGCGGAGGAAATACCCGAAAAGGCAGGGCACTGCCGGGGCTGACTTTTTACAAGCTGCGGATGGCTGGTTATGATCGGCCCTCATTGTTTGTTCTGGGTAGCTGTTTTGAAACTCTCACTGATTGTAGCTCTGGCCGAAAATCACGTTATTGGCCGCGATAATAAACTCCCTTGGTATCTGCCGAACGACCTGAAATATTTTAAGCAGATCACACTGGGTAAGCCGGTGGTGATGGGCCGCAAAACTTATGAGAGTATCGGTAAACCACTGCCAGGGCGCAGTAACATCATCATTACCCGCCAAGCTGACTACCAGCCACCAGGAGCGAACAACAGTGTCAGGGTTGTTGCGTCGCTGGAACAGGCCCGTGAGCTGGCTGAGGATATTTGCCTGATTGATGGTCAGGGTGAGGCCATGATTATTGGTGGCGCCGAGATTTACACTCTGGCGCTGCCATTGGTTGATCGTATGTATCTGACTGAGGTGCACGCCGACGTCGAAGGTGACGCCCGTTTCCCGGAATTTGATCGTGCCGCCTGGCGTAAGGTAGCCGGTGAAGATTTTGCAGCAGAAGGGCCAAACCCTTATGCCTATAGCTTTAATATCTACGAACCTGCCTGATTGCGGGTTGTGTCTATAATCTTTGTCTAATCAGTAGCTTAAGAGAAATATATGGGTGTGGAAAGACCCCGGTGGCAGCGCGAGAGTCTGATTGCAGAGATGCCTGAGTTGCAATGGCAGCAGCCATGTCTGGCCGAAAGCGAGCAGTGGCGGGCTTATCGGCAATTCTACAAACTCGACTTCGCGGAGCTTGATCAGGTCAGCCATTTTGCCGGTTTGCTGAAAACGGCAGGTTACGATATTGCGGTGCAAATCTGGCGGCAGCCAGGAGCACGGGGCACGGCATTGCTGTTACATGGCTATTATGACCATACCGGTATTTACGGTTCTCTGATTGAATTTTGTCTGCGTCAGGGACTGGATGTCGTTATCTTTGATTTACCCGGTCACGGTTTGTCGTCTGGCGAACGTGCCGCGATTAACAGTTTTCAGGAATACGATGAGGTGTTCAGTCTGGTTTTACAGCAGGTAGAGGTGCACCTAGGCGGACCGCTGTATCTGTTTGGTCAGAGTACCGGTGGCGCTATCAGTATTAATTATCTGTTGAAGCGCCAGCTGACTCCGCAGCAGTCTCCATTTAAAGCGATCACCTTATTTGCGCCGTTGGTGCGTCCCAAAGGCTGGGCGAAAGCACGGGTGCTGCACAGTGTTTTAAGCCTGGTTCTTCGCCGCGTGAAGCGCAGCTTTAAGCAGAACTCGGCGGATGGACATTTCCTGAAATTCATCGCTGAACACGACCCATTACAACCACATCATCTCAGCGTTCGCTGGGTGGGTGCATTGCGACAGTGGATTCCATTTGTCGAATTAAGTCCAAACTGTGATGTGCCTCTCAATATAATCCAGGGTGACGCAGACAACACCGTGGACTGGTGTCATAATCTTGAAATACTGTCGCAGAAGTTCCCCAATCGGCAGGTTTTTATGTTGACCGGCGGACAGCATCATGTCGTCAACGAATCGGCTGAGAAT